>JAQUOA010000220.1 GCA_028749215.1 Bacteroidota bacterium | reverse complement strand
GCGCGATGTTTTTCGGCAAAAATAATCGGCCGTGCCGTTTCCATGGTCCGCATTACCGAATCATCCGGCACCGATTCCTGTTCGTCGCCGAAATGCACAGCGCCGAAGCGGTCATAAATTTTTATCCGTTCAACGAACGGCAATCGAGAGGCACGCTCAACAAGTGTATCCATCAGCGCTCCCTCTCCCGCCAGCATGATATTGCGAAAACTTATTGATAAGGTATTGCTGATGAGTTCGGCGACGTAGAGCTGGGCATTCTCATGATCATGAATTTCGGTGGAATGGGTATGAGTAATCATCAAGTCCGGATTGAGTTCAAGCTGTGTTACACCGCGGACCAGATGATTCCCGCTGTGACATCGCTGGCACTCACGGTCATTCAGCAGCGGCTCAATACGCACCACGCGGTTGCCGGCAGAATCTTGTTTCATGAACATTACTTCTGCCTGCGTATCGAGCGCCTTCTTGACGAATTGATCGCCGGTATTGGTAATCACTCCGCGCCCTTCATCAGGAAAGACTTCTTTGGATTTGTTGTTATACACCCGAAGAGTACCAAACTGCAGATTTTCCCGCGCGTCGTTCACCAGCTCGGCGGCAAACGGCGCTTTTCCGGAAAGCATCACGTTGCGAATTCCGACCATCACCGTTTCACCGAAGAGCCGTGATTTTTCGCGCTGCTGTTCCAGTAAAATTTTTGACTCGCGGGTAATGGAAACAACAACGTACGTCCCAAATCCGGCCACGAGTACAACGATGATGAGAAGAAGTATTTTTATTTCAAGACGATTCTTCATTACAGAAAAATATTCGTGGTTACTCTTTTATATCGCGTTCCTGTTTCCACCATCGGTCAACCACCGTCGACACATCCGTGGGATTTTCTGCTGAGACCCATTTATCGTAGAACATAATATCGGCGCTGTTCGGCGGCGGATTCGGAAAATCGAGCATCACACGCGACGGCAATGCCGTTGCGTCACCCACAAAGAGCGCTTCACCCTGCCGCATGGCAGGAAGAATGTCGAACATTCCGGCAAACGCATCGGGGACCAATTTTTTGACGAATGCCTGGTCGTTCGGATTCGTCAACCGCATGATGACAAAATTATTGCACTGCGACAGGATCGTTTCCGAAAGTTCCGACGGGCGCTGGCTGACGATCATACAGCAGACGCCGTACTTACGTCCTTCTTTTGCGATACGTTCAACAATTTTTCGTGCGGCGCGGTTTTGCGGAGTCGGTATCTGGGGCAGGTAGTTATGAGCTTCTTCAAACAGCATCAGCACCGGAAAATCCGACTTGTTCTTATTCCAAAAATTAAAATCAAACACCGTTCGCGCCAACAGTGCCACAATGGTGTTCACAATATCGAACGGTACACCGCTCAAGTCGATAACGGTAATTTGCTTTTTATCTTCAATGCCGAACAACTTGTTGAGAATAGCCTTCAAGGCATTCGAATCGGTGAACTTTCGCGGACGAAACATAAATTCGTACCGCTTGTCGGTCATCTTGCTGTCTAAGCGCACAAGGAATCGGGTGAAGTTCCCAAAGAACGGGCCTTCGCGAACGCCGGCGGCGGCAGAAATGCGTTCAGTATCGTAGAACTGAAATTTTGCACGCACTTCATTTAAATCGTAGAAGACCGGCGAATCAACCGTGATGACAGATTGCAGGCCGGGATTTTTTGCCTTCTTGGCATTGAGCACAAGGTCTTTCAACATTTGAATTTGACTCTGCGCCGTCAATTCGTTCTCGTCCACAAACATTTCGCGCATCTCTTCAAAATTCATGAACCAGTACGGCATTTCCAGTTCGGTCAGGTTGATGAGGTTTCCGTACTCGCGAAACGCCGCCGAATATTCGTTGTGAATATCCAGGATGATCACGTGCGTGTTGGAAAACATCTGCACCTTCTGCAAAATAGAAGCCACCGTTGTAGATTTACCGGAGCCGGATGAACCGACCACGGCAACGTGCTTCCCAAAAAATTTATTCGGATCGATGTACTGGCGCTCTCCCGCATATCCCGAAATATCTCCCACGGCAAATCCGTACTGAGAGAACGACGCAAACACGGTCGCGATGCCTTCTTCGTCGGTCATGTACGCATCACTGCCCATGGTCGGATATGCGACGACGCCTTTTTGAAATCGCGATTCCAACACCGAACCGATGACCTGTGCTTCGATTTCTTTGTTCAGCTCGCTGACATTGTACGCCTTGTTAATCACCCCGATAATTTCAACCTCTCCCACCGGAATGATAATGAATTGACCTATCTGCCCGATGCGGTACATTTTATTACTGATTGTCCGTTCCATCGAGACAAGGTCCTCATCGAGAATGACGGTAACCGATGAACTGGTGGTACTTTTTATTGTACCAATGTGACGTTCTTTTGAGATGATCGACATAGACGCAGTTTCTCCTCTTGAGTAATCAAAATTTATTGGTGCAACGTAGTAAAATTAGGCATGAGTTTCAATGCGGGAAAAGATTTCATAAGCAGGCAAGATGCAAGATGGAGAATCTTGCCTGCGGTGTGATGTCTATTTCAGCAACGACATCTTTTTTGTTACACGCCATTCTCCGGCGCGTAATTCATAAAAATACATCCCGCTGGAAAGATTCTGGGCATTAAAAGTAACGGAATAATTTCCCGGCGCTTTTATTTCATTCACCAATGTTGCTACTTCCCGTCCAATTGCATCGTACACTTTCAATGTTGTAAATCTGTTAGCCAGTAGCTGATAGCTGATAGTTGTTGCCGGGTTAAACGGGTTGGGGAAATTTTGAGAGAGCGAAAACCGATCAGGTACATTAGCCTTATCTTGCGTCACGAACAACGGCTCTGAGAAGTATGACAGCACATGTTCAAGAATAAAACGGAAGCTGGCTTCGTCCGCTGTTGTTTCAAGTGGAAAACTGAGATAAATAATTTTCCCGGAAAGAGACGAGGTCCCAAACTTTCCGGTGTACCGAACGCCGGCACCTTTTGCATTCGCGTACTGCAGGCAAAGGGTACTTCCATTGGCGGTATCAATTTCATCAGGATAATCTTCCGTGTATGTTTGACCAATCGCAAAGGAGCTTCCGCTAAAAATATCCCCGTTAATTCCTTTCACTCCTGATGAAGAGGCATTATCGGCTTTGTACGTCGCTTTAAGATACGACGTATAAAAATTTTGGTCGTCAGCAGTTCCTTTTGCCGACAAGTCCCATCCGATTTCGCTCCCCGAAACAAAAAAACTTCCGCCGGCTTCAAGATAATTTTTTACCAATACTTGTTCGGCACTGCTGAATGTTTCGTTGATCGTGCTTTCATCGCCAAGCATCCACACAACAGTCGAATAGCGTGATAGAGTAAAATGGGGATTGCTCAACTGAGAATTTTTTATACTCTCAAATGATAAAGAGTTTACTGCGAGCACATTTCCGTAGCGCGGTATGAATGTATTCCCCGGGCCTTGCCAGCTTCCTGATTCACTTGAACGTTCAAATCCATCCACAACAAGAAGCTTGTGAGCACTGGAGAAATTTCCTGCGCTTAATGCGTTCGACCATAAACCCTCAACCGGTACTGCTCCTCGAAGGACACTTGAAACACGAAATGAAGCGGCGGAATTTTTTAACGGGACTATGACAGAGGTATCATGCAATGTTGTTTCATCCTTAATACTATTCCATGTTGTTCCATTCAAAGATGAATACAGCCGGTAGCCGCTCACATTTGTCGTATCACTCTTCCATACAAGTTGAACAGTTGAATCAGTGACGAGTGATGCAGAAACTAATTCCGGTCTGTTGACAGAATATGATGTATCCATACCAATGTAACATCTCGGTGTATAAACACCGGTCAGCGCCGACGGTGCGTACGACCAGTAACTCACATCCCATCCCCGCGCAGAAGATTCCACAACGCGCAGACTCCCGTTCGGCATTTTTTCTACGAACAAACGGACATGGCCAACTTTATGAATGGCATCGCCCGGTTTCAAATCATTCCATGTTGCATATTGAGTGGTTATATCCGGCATCATGCTAGTTGAGTATTGGCTCGATAACTGCCAGCAACGGCTCACAAATCCGGAACAGTCCACACCAACAGCGTACGACGAGACACCCGCCGTGTTAATATCGCCGGCGTACTTTCCGAATTTCAATCCATCATCGTACTGCGCCAGCGTATTAAAGCCGCCCCACCGGTACGCAATGCGCGCATTGATCCCCGCAATTAGCCACGCCGGAGTTCGAACAATATCACCGTCGGGTCCGGTAACATCAACAGGCGAAAGATTATTTGCACTGCATGTATATGTGTGAAGCGCGTATTGTTCTCCAAGTCGTAACGCTGTTTGCCTGCTTGCCGCCGTCAGCACGTGCGTTGGCGATGATGGAACCATTTCATCCGTTGGAAGAAATGTATTGTAATGTTCTTCGTATTGAAATTCTTTCGGATAGAATAGAGTATCGGTGTTGTACTCAGTTAAACCTTTCCATTGAATAAGATTCAATCCGCTGTGTGTTGAAAGAAGGTGATATAATGTTCCGTCCGCATCAATTTGAAATTCTTTTATCATCGTGCAGTAGGTAATCATCGGCACGGATAGTATAGAGAGAATCTTTCCTTCAGACGACAATGTGTAAATGTCGCGGCGGACGCTCAG
>JAQUOA010000219.1 GCA_028749215.1 Bacteroidota bacterium | reverse complement strand
CCGCTCATCAATCGGTCATCGGTATTCAGCGTTACACGGAATTTATATTTGTGGTAGATAGGAAACGGATGTTCATCCAAACTTCGCACCGCACCGGTGTGCAGATTGCTGGTTAAGCAAATTTCTATCGGAATGCGTTTGTCGAGCACGTACTGCGCAAGGGTCCCCATGCTGAGCACTTCGCCGTCTTTCACTTTCATGTCTTCGATCAACCGCGTGCCGTGACCGATGCGATGTGCGCCGCACCATTGAATTGCCTGCCAGATTGATTCTTTCCCAAACGCTTCGCCCGCATGAATGGTAATGTTAAAATTTTCGCGCTGAATGTAATGAAACGCATCCACATGTTTCTTTGGCGGATAGCCTCCTTCTTCACCGGCAAGATCGAAACCGACGACGCCAAGATTTCGAAACTCCACTGCCAGTTCGGCGACTTCAAGAGAAACTGCCGGCTCCAAATGCCGCATTGCGCAAATGAGCACGCCGTACTGAACGCCAAAATCTTTTTTCCCTCGTTCAAGTCCTTTAAGAACAGCACGGACAACTTTGTGTTCCTGCAGGCCTTTCAACGTATGAAACACCGGCGCGAACCGCGTTTCCAAATATACGACACCGTCCTTTTTCATGTCTTCCATTGTTTCGTATGCCACCCGCTCCAGCGCCTCCTCGGTTTGCATGACGCCGCAGGTGTGTTCAAATCCCTCAAGGAATAACGGGAGGCTTCCGCGTTGAGCACCGCGCTGAAACCAGAGGTCAAGCTCATGTGGATCGGTCGTTGGAAGTTTTGCGTAGTGCTGCTCTTTGGCAAGTTCAATGACCGTTTGCGGTCGGACGCCTCCGTCAAGATGGTCGTGGAGGAGAACCTTTGGGACAGTGCGCAAGAAGTCTTTAGTGAGTGTCATGGCTGAAGAAAGAAAATGAGTAAATAGAATTCTTGCGTGATAAGATACGGATGAGTGTACCGAGATGCAAGAAATTGACTGTAAAGTTTTTGTAAATCAATTGGATGGTTTTAAACCCAGCAAAAGTAATTTGACTTTTTCTAAACTCGTCATGTCACGAAGTGATGGCTTTGCCACTGACGAATATCAGCATCTATGTCTAGCTTAGATGCCGAAACAAGTTCGGCATGACGATCCTTGTTAAACTATAGTGTTATATTTTTTGACATTGTATGACAATACAACTATTTTAATCATCACTTCACACAATCAGGATTGATGCCCCCATGCACGATATCTTTCGGAAAAAAAATGTTGCGCAGATTCTTCACGATGCAGAAGCGATTGATCGTGAACATGGCTCACTGAAAAAAAATCTTACAGTCAAAGATCTGACGGCGTTTGGTATTGCCGCGATCATCGGCGCGGGAATTTTCAGCACCATCGGTAATGCAAGTTACTCAGGCGGCCCTGCAGTTATTTTCCTTTTCATCTTCACCGCTATTGCGTGCACGTTTTCGGCATTTGCGTATGCGGAGTTTGCATCAATGATTCCTGTTGCCGGCAGTGCGTACACATATTCGTACGTTGCCTTCGGTGAATTAGTGGCATGGATTATCGGCTGGGATTTGCTGATGGAATATGCGATCGGAAATATCGCGGTTGCAATTTCCTGGTCTGACTATTTCACCAGTTTGCTTGAAACCATCGGATTTAAAATGCCGGATTACTTAACAATGGATTTCTTGAGCGCATGGCGAGGTTACGAAAATGTCTCAGCTCAATTACAAAACGGTATGTCATTCAATGCAATTCCGGAAGTTCTTCGGAGTTCATATTTGGCCTGGCAAAACGCACCGCAAATTTTCGGTCTCCACATGGTGTTCGATCTTCCCGCGCTGGTGATTACATTTTTTATTACGTGGCTGGTATACACTGGCATTAAAGAATCGAAAAGGGCGAGCAACATCATGGTGCTGATTAAGCTTGCCATTATCCTCGTCGTCATCGCCGTCGGCGCAATGTATGTCGATACCAAACATTGGTCGCCCTTCGCGCCAAACGGCATCAGCGGTGTATTGAAAGGAGTCTCGGCAGTATTTTTTGCCTACATCGGATTCGATGCAATTTCAACGACGGCAGAAGAGTGCAACAACCCGCAGCGAGATTTGCCGCGCGGAATGTTTTATTCCATTATCATCTGCACCGTTCTTTATGTCGCCATTGCGTTGGTGTTGACTGGGATGGTGAAGTACAACGAATTGAATGTCGGCGATCCGTTAGCGTATGCATTTCAAAAAGTCGGATTGAATTTTATTTCCGGCGTGATCGCTGTAAGTGCGGTAATTGCCATGGCAAGTGTACTGCTGGTATTTCAACTCGGTCAGCCGAGAATTTGGATGAGCATGAGCCGCGACGGTTTGCTTCCAAAAATATTTTCAAGAATCCATCCAAAGTACCGCACGCCGTCTTTTTCAACAATCGTGACGGGCTTTGTTGTTGCCGTGCCGGCATTGTTTATGAACCTTACCGAAGTGACAGATTTAACCAGCATCGGAACGTTGTTCGCATTTGTGCTGGTGTGCGGGGGAGTCATTCAACTGCAGGCAGCCAATCCTGAGATTGAAAGGAAATTCAAAACGCCGTACGTCAATTCAAAATATATTGTACCGGCGTTGTTTATTTTATGCCTTGCAGCTCTCGTTACATTTAACCGCGAGAGCGTGAATGATTTTGTGTACGGACGGCATGTAAAATCGGTCGACGAAATATTGCCTGCATTAACGGATGGAGAAGTGCACCTGATGTTTTCCGAGTGCACAAAAATTAGACAGTATGATCCTTCGCGATTCCACAGCGACGTACAATTCATCAAGAGCATGGATGAATCTGAATTCAATGTGGCTGCTCATGCCGTTCAGGTATCGTCCGAAAAGATTTATCATTCAGGATTCGATGTGTGGAAGCACAATATTCCACTCTGGTTGTTCTGTGTTCTGAGTGCCGTAATTTCATTGGAATGCTTTCGCAAAAGTCATTCATTGATTCCTGTTATGGGATTGTTGAGTTGTCTCTATTTGATGTCCGAACTGGGGATTACAAACTGGATGCGGTTTCTACTCTGGCTGATTATCGGCTTGGTCATTTATTTTACGTACGGAAGATTTAACAGCAAGCTCAAAAACAATTGAGAGTGGACAGTGAACAATTGACAGTTAACAATTATCAGTTTCTTTTTCGTAAAATACGAATGAGAATTCCAACCTTTTCAGATATATCCATCCGTTTACTTTTGAAAAATATCTGTTGATATAATTCAAGTAATCATTTAACCTTTCCAAGAGTACAGCGTATCATTGTCAGCGAACCACTGCTGATATTTCTTAGACAGCTGGAGTCATCGACATAGTGGAAATTAAGATCCTACAAGAATTCATTGATCGGTGTAATCACGGCGATTTATCGGCGTTCCCGACTGTCATGGAGGAGTATCAGGGTTATGCTTACGCAGTTGCTTTTCGATTGATTTGTGATGAAGAAGACGCAAAAGATATTGTGCAGGAATCTTTTATTCGAGTTTGGAATAACCTGAGCCGGTATAATCCAAAAGTAAAATTTTCAACATGGCTTTATACAATCGTCACCAATCTCTGCTATGACAAACTGAGGGCAAGGAAACGAAAGCAGACTGTGCCGATGAATGAGGTGAATATTTCTATGATTGCTGCAGCTGACATAAACGAAAACCCGGAACAATTATTTAGCAGCAAAGAACTAGCATCGATAATTGAAACGCTTTCAGAAGAGTTACCGCTGAAACAGAAGATGATATTTGTTTTACGAGATTTACAAGGGCTGAATATTCAAGAAGTGTGCGAGGTTCTCCATCTTTCGAAGAGCTCAGTAAAGACAAATCTTGTGTATGCACGCAAACATCTTCGGCAAAAGCTTGAACCATTTTTAGCAAAGTGAGAAAACCATGAATTGCAAAGAATTCCGTGAAAAGATGTACCTGAGGGACGATGAGCTTGAACCGCGGGAATTGTCAGAAATGAAACAGCATCGTTTGGAATGCGTCGAATGCAGAACAGAATATGCGCTCGTCGCATCGGTCCACAAAATAACCGATGCAGTTAAAACTCAGGTCCCTGAATTGACCGATCCGCTTCTGCTTACAAATTCGGTTCTCAGCAGGATTAAGGAAGAGGCGGTAAGGGCGCATTCATCTCGTCCGGTACCGGCGTTTGATAGATTTGCAGCGCTGTTGGCCGCACCGAGCGTGCGCCTGGCAATGGCCATAATGCTTTTTATTATTGCCGGCTCGTTTGCCGTGGAGTATACTTCGGGATATGTGTATTTGAAAGGATATGAGGAGCGCATTGGTAGAAGCAGTGAATGGCAGGAAGACGACATGGCATCATTCGTCGGTCAAGGAAATCTGCCAAATGCAGCAGAGTATCTTTTAAAAATTGTTTCAGGAAAAAAATCATTTGTTGAGGTATCGGAAAATTGGGTGTTGATGGACAAAAAATCGCTTCAAAATTATCTGCTTCTCTATAATGAGCTGAAGGGAAATGCTTCTCAACTCTCTCCGCAATTTCGTGCGGCAAACCCTCATCTAGCAGAGCTGTTGATGAATAAACAGCAATCGATGCAGTTGGACACTCTTTTGAAAGAGAGAGAATCGATCATTCGTGAATTGAACAGGCTTGTACCGAAAGAAAGGAAGATGCCATGAA
>JAQUOA010000218.1 GCA_028749215.1 Bacteroidota bacterium | reverse complement strand
GAACGAAAAGCTAAAATGATGGATCTTTCGGACGGCTTTTTAATTTTACCCGGCGGTGTGGGCACCTTAGATGAATTATTTGAAGTAATGGCGTTTATCAATTTGAAAGTGCATAAAAAGCCATGCGGCCTTTTGAATACCGACGGATTTTATGACAAGTTGATTGAATTTGTCGATCACGCCGCTTCGGAAGGGTTTATACAACCTCGCACACGCCGTTATCTTGTGCATGATACGGATCCAAGTCAATTGTTAGCGAAAATGGAATCTTTAGATGGAGTATAAGCGGATAAATTATGGCAGGTCATTCAGTAAATTCCTTGAGATAATAAAACTCTGCACATCAATGGACGAAATTCTTAACCTTAACTCTGCCGCATACCTGATTGACGTAGAAGCGCCGGCCATTTCAGAATGAAAGCTTCATCAGAAACATTTGAACGAGAAAAACAACACTGGATAGAAACCGGTTTTGTCATCGCACGCATTGCGGCGGAACACAAAGGACGTTACTCCATACTCTACAATAATGATGTTGTTCCGGCAGAAGTGACCGGCAAGTTTATGTTTGATGCAGAAACACGCAAAGATTATCCGGCGGTCGGCGATTTTGTCGCTGTGCAAATGTACGATGACAACAACATGGGAATGATACACCACATCCTCCCGCGCAAAACATTCATTTCCCGAAAAACGTCAGGCAAAGAAATTGAAGAACAGTTGATTGCCGCAAACATTGATATTGCATTTATTGTTCAGGGACTTGATCATAATTTTAACCTCCGGCGGCTTGAACGTTTTTTGGTCGTGGTACGTGAAGGAGGCGCTCGACCAATCATCTTACTCAGCAAAACAGATTTGCTCTCTGATCAGGAACTGGCAGAAAAAATATCTCAAGTAAAAGTTATTGCCGGCGAGTCACCGGTGATCGCCTACAGTGCAAAGACGTTGATTCACATTGAAGAAATAAAAAAGATCATTTCGCCGGACACGACGGTATGTTTTGTTGGATCGTCGGGGGTGGGCAAATCAACGCTCATCAACAGATTCGTCGGGAAAGAACTTCTCTTTACGCAGGAAGTTCGGGAAGAAGATTCCAGAGGACGGCACACCACAACACGACGTGAGTTGATCATGCTCAAAAACGGTGGTTATGTCATCGACACTCCGGGAATAAGAGAACTGGGTTTATGGACAAATTCGGGCAGCATTGCAGAAACTTTTGCGGACATTGCAGAACTTGCCGCGCACTGTAAATTTACGGATTGCACCCACGTGCATGAACCAAACTGCGCTGTACTGCGTGCTATTGAAGATGAAAAAATCTCACGCGAACGGTACGAAAGCTATTTGAAGTTACGTCGTGAAGCTGCATACCTCGAATCAAAAACAAATATTACAAAACAGATGGAACGCAAAGCGGTGGAAAAAAAATTGAGTAAAGATATTTACACAATTCTGAAATTGAAAAAGAAAAAATAAGATTACACAATCCAACGGGAGGACACATTCACTATGTATTTGAAGGGAAAAGAATGAGGAAGATATTTTTGTTGTTGAGCGCAGTATGGTTATGTTCATCGTTGCATGCCCAAACACCGCAAGGGAAAAAATTCGGGCTGGGAATTATGCTTGGCGATCCGACAGGATTGACCGCTAAGATTGCTGTGAGCAGAGAGAACGAGATCACGTTAAGCGCAGGCACGTCGTATTTCGGTTCGTTACGTCTTGGAATCGATTACACGTGGAGGTTTGACGTTTTTCGTTCCCCAATTTTACATTTGTATACCGGCCCCGGCGCAGTTGTTGGCATTGGGCATTCAGACGGATTTATTTATAAAAGTTATAATGGAAGATTTTACTTCCGCCCTGCCGGTGAATCTGGTCTTGCCGTACGCGGAATCGTTGGACTAGATTTCACGCTTCAACACGATCCGATAGAATTCTTTTTTGAAGTGGGACCGCTGGTCGGCATTATCCCTGCATTTGGCTCATCTATGGATGCGGCAATTGGCATCCGCTTCTACCCATAATTTTTTTGAAAAGCATTCTTCTCTGTACTCACGCAAAGTCGTACACCATAATAAAATTTCTTTACGTCTTTGCGTGAGTTACCTTCTTTACTACTGGGAACAAATCATTTCTGTCCAATCCTCAGCTACATCATCATGATGCTGTCAATAAATTAACAAACAGCACCATCTGCTCTTGTTTTCGCGATATTCCATTCCCTCCGTATTGACTTTGTTCTTGCATCCAAGTACGTTGCATATACATCCGCAATAAAATTTAAGAGGAGGTCCCTATGAAATCCTCACTGATTAAACTCATCATCCCTTTCCTACTTCTGTTTGGCTGCAAAGAAACAGTTATCGAAAACCAAATCCCGAAAGAGTTCACCAACGATCTGCTGCATGCCGACCTGATTGGAAAAATTGTCCAGAAGGATAGTAAAGCCAAAGTCATTATCAGTCAGGTTGCGCCGATTGATTCGGTGGAAATAAATCCGGCCGACGGTTCATTCGCCTTTCGTGATTTGAGAAGCGGCAATTACGATGTCACTATCCGTTCGAACAACTATCGCACATTTACCAGATCAAGCGTTCAGTTGACCGGAGGAAGCATCGTCTATTTTGGTGAAATAAAGCTCTCCACCATTCCGGATCAAATCAATTCATATTATCCCGAAGACAACGGAGAAATTGTGTATGACTGGCGCTACGGAAGAATTACTGTATCGATTCTTTTTTCTGATGCAATGGACAGACAAAGTGTCGAAAAAGCATTTTCAACTGATCCGAAAAGTGAGGGGGTTTTTTATTGGGGAAATTACACGCAAGCACCTATGAAAGGTTTTTTTTCTGATTCAAAAACAGGTTTTAATCTCGGTGCAACGATTACCACATACAGTAAAGTGAAATCAATGACATATTCGTTCGCCAAAAAAGATTCATATCCGGACACGACATACACTATCACTATTGGGACAACGGCAAAAGATACGGCTGGAAATTATCTTCGGTTCCCGTTAAAATTCAAATTCAGTACGGTGCAATCGTACAGCACGCTAAACGGAATTCAAACCTCTCCTGTTCATGGTGATATCGATGTTGCTCCTCTCTACAACACCGGAATCATCGTCACATTTCCGAGGAGAATGAATAAGTCATCGGTGGAAGCCGTTACGCACGTTACGCCGCAGATGCCGACAATGTTCCTCTGGCCTGACGAGAATCAATTAAAAATCTACACCGGCGGTCCGTTCCTTTCCGACACATTGATTTCAGTTTCCATTGACAGCATGGCGCTGGATAAAGACGGAATTGCGATGGGGCATCAGTTTAATTTTTCTTTTAGAACAGCTCCGTTCACAATCGATTACACCTCTCCGTCTAACGGTCAGGTGTTCGCGTCAATGACTGATCCGATACGAATGGACTTCAATAATTATGTCATTCTTTCGTCTGCACAATCGGCATTTTCAATTTCACCGGCGGCAACAGGAACTATTTCGTACGGCGGATATCCTCCGTACGAAACTGTCAACGAAATAAAATTTACACCAAGCGTACCGCTGCAGGCAAATACAAAATATACGGTAACTGTTTCGCCAGATGTGAAAGATATGCATGGGGTGAAAATGAAAGCACCATATTCATTTTCTTTTGTTACCAGACCGTATTGAGGTTCTTTAAAAACATACGACCCCAAATTCTAACACGAATTTGGGGTCGTTGTGTACAGTCGATCTTATATTTTCTTTAGTGCCTGTTCAAAATCTTCAATGAGATCGTCAATCCCCTCTACGCCGACAGAAATTCTAATCATTCCCGGGGTCACCCCATGTGTTGCAAGTTCTGCCTTGCTCATGTTCACATGCGATGAATACACGGGAATACTGACAAGTGTTTCCACTCCTCCTAACGACATGGCGTTTACGGCAACTTTCAGGGAGTCGCATACTTTCATCGCCCCTTTTACTCCGCCGTGTACTTCCATCAGCACCATTGCGCCAAAGCCGCTCATTTGTTTTTTAGCAATGGCATGCTGGGGATGAGACGGAAGGCCGGGGTAGAAAATTCTGGAGACTTTAAAATGTTTTTCGAAATGCTTAGCAAGTAACATGGCATTTTCACTCTGTCGCTGAACACGGAGTTCAAACGTTTTTAAACTCCGCGACAGCAAATATGCCGCAAACGGATCAGCGCACCCGCCAAGATATTTTGCCAGCTGACGCACTTGTTTAATATACTTTTGATTCCCAATGACCGTTCCGGCAAGGAGATCGCTGTGCCCGCCGATATATTTTGTGGCACTTTCTACAACCAGATCAAATCCGATTTCAAAAGGCGATTGGAACAAACAGGTTGCGAAGGTGTTATCGATCATCGTAGTAATTGCAGTACCAACTTTTTTTGCGGCTCTCTGTACTTCACTGATCGCCTTATGTAAATCAACAATCCCAACGGTGGGATTCGTGGGTGATTCACAGTAAAATAATTTTGTTTTTTTATTCGCAAGGTTCGAAATTTCCGACAAGCTTTCCGGTTCAACGTACTTCACCGTAACGCCGAACTGCGGAAGCACATCGCGAAAGAACCGGTACGTCCCGCCGTACAATGCCGGCGTGCTGATGATCTCGTCACCTGATTTTACCAGCGACAGAATTGCCGTTGAAATTGCCGCCATGCC
>JAQUOA010000217.1 GCA_028749215.1 Bacteroidota bacterium | reverse complement strand
GACACCACCAAGAAAGATGGTACGTTCAACTATTCATTTGTTTCATCTGAAAAAAATGATGTGAACACAACTCTGCGGCTTTCGCGGTTTGGCTTCTACGATTCGGTGATAGCGGTTACCTACGGAGCCGATAAAAAGGCGATTGGATTGAATGAGATTCGATTGAAAGGATTGACAGCGGCTAATGACAGCGTTGTAACAGGCAAACCATCGTTGCGGCCCGGTGTGGTTGTCTATCTCACGTCAACGTTTTCTCTTCTTTCAATTCGAGGTGCAGGCGCTAACGATGCGACGAATTTAACTTTTGAAGTACGCGATTCGCTCGGCAACCCTGTTGATGATAAGAACAAAGCGACGGTGAAGTTTTTACTGATCTCGAAACCGGACAGTCTTACAGAATTGAATAGGGCATTTGCGGTAACAAACTCCAGCGGACAAGTGATTGTTCAACTGACTGCCGGATTGAAAGCGGGTATTGCTCAAGTGCAGGCGTTTGCCACAGTAAAAAATGCTATTGATTCCACAAAACTAGATACGATTCGGTCTCAAGTTGTATCGCTGCCGATTGCCGGCGGCTTACCGGCACAGAGCGGGATTTCCATCGGCCCGGCGAAGTTCAATATTGCCGGAGGCATTTATTTTAATTTACGTAATACGATTACAGCCGTCGTTGCCGATACGTTTGGGAATCCTGTCCAAAAGGGGACGATCGTTTACTTTACGACCAATGGCGGAAGTATCCAGCCATCAGGCGCTACCTCTCAAGACGGAATAGTCTCTGCAGATCTCATTACCGGTAACCCTTTCCCGCCGGCCGGAATCGCCACAATCACTGCAAGTATTGGAACAGCAGGCGGAAGTGCAACAGCGGGAACTGCCATTGCCGTGAATGAAAAGAAGGTTGATGAGAAAGTTATTGTCAAAAATTTACGAAACATCAGAAATATTAAAAAAAATACCGTTGCCGTTTCTGTAGCAGGGTCAGTTCCGTTGTTCAGCAAGACAACACGTGTTCTTTTCTCCGGTCCCACAAACATTTCTTTAGCGGACAGTAATTTTTCTGTTGCCGTGGGAAGTTATCGTGACATTCCCTTTACCGTCGGTGATCCAATTGGTAATCCGTTAACGGATGGGACAACGATTAGTGTGAAAGTAGAACCGGCAGATGTCGTTGATCTTACCGGAGATAAAGATATAAAGATTCCGGATACAATGGATAAGCAATGGACGCAATTTAAAGTGAGTCTCAGAGATAAGAGGACAACAGCACCGACGCAAAGTGTGCCGTTGAAATTGACGATCAACGTTGAAAGCGGAAACGGAAGGTTAAATAAAACTATTTCCGGATTTTTATTAGGCACCGGCGGAGTAACGATTGACAGCTCAATTGTTGGCCGCATAGAGTTAGTCAACCCTCAACCGGATACGCTTCTTATTGCAAGCGGAGGAACTGTTGACAGCAAAGAGATTGCTTTTAAAGTATTTAACACATTTGGTTTCCCGGCAAAGAATGTTGCGGTTTCATTTACCATCAGTAAAGCGCTAGGCGGGGGTGAATATGTTTCCCCTTCAATAGGAGTGACGGATGATCTAGGAATTGTGAAAACTACTATTCATAGCAGTGTCAAAGTTGGTGAATTGAATGTTATAGCTACTGCACAAAAAGATACTGTAACAATTTCTTCATCACCTAAACTCATCCGTGTTGTGATACCAAAAGGTTCGAGACTTGCGGCCCAGATTAATTTTTTAAATATTTCAAAAACGGATATTGATATTGCCGGTGTTGGCGGTATTGAAAATTCAGAAATTTCGTACCAAGTATTAGATGCCTTAGGATTTCCAATAGATAAAGAACGACGGGCTTTTGCAAGTTATAATTTACGTTTTGAACCCTCGTCATCTGCAGGAGGCGGAACTCCTTCGTCACTGATTTCTAATGGAGATAGTACCGATGATAACGGAAAACTGACTGCCAGAATAGTCAGCGGCACGCAAGCCGGTGTTATTACAATTCAAGTAGGTATTACATTACCCGGCAAACCGCCAATATACTCAACGCCGGTGAAATTGACCGTCCATGCCGGTTTTGCAGATCAGGGGCATTTCACTTTTATTCCGGAACATTATGTTTTTGCCGGATTTATTGATGGTATACCAAGCACAGGATTTTCGGTACAAGTTGGCGACACATTCAGTAATCCTGTGAAAGCAGGTACGGCATTGATCTTTTCTACTCAAGCCGGAGTTATGCAGACAGGACAAAAAGATTTTAGCGCGTATACCGATGTCAACGGAATTGCTAAAGTCCTCCTTTTCCCAAACAAACCGACGCCTGATGATGCAGGAACTATCTATGCAGGACGACCGACATTTGATACGACTTCAAGCGCAGGCCGCAGAGGGTACCATTGGGTGTGGGCACAAACTCAAGGCAAATATGGCAATGTAAAGGATAGTATCCTTGTTGTTCAGGCACAAGGTCCTGTTGTTATCGGTTCAGTTCCTGTAACAATTGTTAACATTGACAGCGTAACTCATCAATCTGTACCAATCAGTATAACTGTAAAAGATGTCCGTGGTAATCCATTACCGGATGGAACAAAAATTTCAGTGTCAATTCAAAACCCCCCAAATCCTCCGAATGGATTCCTTATTGATGTAACAGGTAATATCGGTACACCCACGATACTGCCGCGTGCACAATACGCTCGATTCCCGGGATCAGGTATTACAGATTTTACATTTAGAGTAATAGATGCTTCAACATTTCAGATTCACAATATTCTTGTTAAAGTAATAATTGCTGTCGACGCTCCTGGAATTGGTTTATATACTCAAAGTTTTCAGGCGCTTGTTCAATAGGTAAGCTAATTACTGGCAAAAAAGAAAAAGGGAACTGAGTTTAGTTCCCTTTTTCTTTTATCAATCATTGTGATTTTTTTAAAGATTTACAAAAGATTACTTCCTTTATACCATTCATACGTTTTGCGAACTGCTTCTTCAAACGTCGTCACTTTATAATCCAACTCTTTTTCAGCCTTTGCCGAAGAATACCAATTCTTTAGTCCGGCTCCGGAAATTAATTCTGATGTAAGCAGCGGTTCTTTTTTGATGAGGAATCCGATACCATCAAAAATTTTTGCGATGGCTCTCACTGCAACAACAGGCAAAGGTAACAAGGGAGGAAGTCCGCCGACAATTTTAGCGGTGACGTGGAATGCTTCTTTATGTGTAAGGTTTGTCCCGCCTAGAATATACCTTTCGCCGGTTTTTCCTTTTAATGCTGCTGTAATATGTCCGTTCACTACGTCATCCACATAGCAAATATTTAAACCGCCGTTGATATAAAACGGAACGAATCCTTTCTTTACTGATTTGATAATGCTCCCACCATTGAAGTGAATATCTCCCGGTCCGATGACTACGGCAGGGTTGACGATCACAGCATTCAACCCCTTTTCAATACCATGGTATATTTCTTTCTCTGCAAGATGTTTGGAATACTTATATCCATTTCCAAAGTTTGACCAATTGTACGGAGTTGTTTCGTCAGCCAGTTCTCCATCTCGTACTGGCCGCCCAATGGCTGCAATGGAACTTGTGTGAACGAGGCGTTGCACTTTTTCTGACAGACTTGCTTCAACAATATTACGCGTACCATTGACGTTAACCTCAAACATTTCTTTGTGTTTGGGCTTCCAGAATGAAACGATTGCGGCGGTGTGAAAGACTGTATCACATCCGCGCATTGCATCTCTTAACGACGCAAAATTGCGAACGTCGCCAATTCGATGCTCAACATCCACATTTTCTAAATTCGTCAGTGGTGAATTTTCACGGCGAAGAATCCTTACGGTATAGCCTGATTCTATCAATTTTTTTGTAAGGTTAGAACCGATGAATCCGGTCGCTCCGGTGACGAGAATAGTTTTCATTTGTCGATACGTGTGCGGACCTTCCGAAAGACTGCATCGAACATCGGTTCGGTAAGTTTTCCGGTGAATGTATTTTGCTGGCTGGGGTGGTAACTGCCAATGAGTGTCAGAGTAGAATTAAGTTTTATAGAAACATTGTGCCCAAACTTTGGACGTGCTTTTATTTCTGTCCATCCCAATGCTTTTACCGAATCAAAGGCAGCATCAAATCCTATCTTACCCAAACCGACAATGACGCGAAGGTTTTTGAGCAGCTGAAATTCTTCCAACAGAAATGGGCGGCAATTTTTTATTTCTTGCGGAAGTAATTTGTTCTGAGGCGGCGCGCATCGGCATGTGGCGGTGACGTAGCAATTGATTAATCGTAAACCGTCTTTGCTATCCGTGGATGTTGTTTGGTTGGCAAATCCGGCTTTGTACAATGCTCGATACAGCCAATTGCCGCTTTCATCTCCGGTAAACATTCTGCCGGTTCTGTTTCCGCCATGGGCTGCCGGCGCTAACCCGACCAAAAGCAATTGCGCGTGCGGATCGCCGAAACTTGGGATTGGTTTTCCCCAGTATGTCCATTCGGCAAAACGCCGGGTTTTCGTGACAGCAACCTGTTCCCGCCATTCAACAAGCCGCGGGCAGGCCCTGCAGAGAATAATTTTTTTTTGAAGTGTCGACAGTGTGCTCACACGATCTTTGAAACGAATTCGACAAGGTGTGTGTTGAAGTCTTCCGGATTCTCTACATTGCTCATGTGCGCGGCTTTGGGAATGAGAAACAGTTGAGCATTCGGAATTTTATCTTTCATTGCCT
>JAQUOA010000216.1 GCA_028749215.1 Bacteroidota bacterium | reverse complement strand
AGCGGAAGGTTTCAATAAAATTTTAGATTTTGGAGAATTTTGGGATGAGTATAGCAAAGGGCTTCCGTTGCCTCTTGGACTAGATGTCGTTCGAAAAGATCTTGGTGAAGGGCTTGCCAAAAAACTTTCTTTGGGACTGAAAGAAAGTATTCATTACGGTTACACACATCAAAAAGAATCTGTTCCTTACGCAATGAAGTGGGGACGTGGCATTGATTACAAGCTCGGCGAAAAATTTGTAAAGATGTATGTCAGTGAACTGACAATTGATATGGGAGAAAAAGGGAAAGAAGCATTGGAACTTCTTTTTAAACTCGGCTACGATAAGAAAATAATTCCAAATGTTCCGCACATCGTTCTCTTGTAATTTTTTGTTCCCATCAATAAGAAATTTTTAAATTTCTTTTGCAATGGTAAGAAACCAGTTTATATTTTCAGTTAAATCCATCCACATTAATACCAGACCTTTTGGCATTAAAGTTGTCTTTGAAGCGGGTGGATAATGGAGACTCCCCACGTAATTTCGCAATCAACTCAAACGTGTTTTCACTGTGGCGATACTGTGCGCGGTGAACGTGTTGAGCATGACGGAAAACTATTTTGTTGTTCCGGATGCAAGATCGTGTACGAAATTTTGCAGCAAAACAACCTCTGCACCTATTATACTTTTCAAAAATCTCCCGGAATCTCTCCATCATCCGTAGAATCAACACGGTACGACTTCTTGGATGACGATTCCATCAAACAGCAGTTGATTCAATTTAGCGACGGCAATCTTGCCAGTGTTAACCTCTCGCTTCCGACCATTCATTGCAGCTCCTGCATTTGGCTGTTGGAACAATTGTATAAAATGGATACCGGTATCCTTTCGTCGCAAGTCGATTTTCTCAAAAAACAAATCTCGATACGCTTCGATCAAACAAAAACATCGTTAAAAAATATCGCAATTCTGTTGGCGTCACTTGGATACGATCCGGAATTGCGTTTGGATACTATTGAAAAAAAGGTTGAGAGCGAAGCGACACGGTCGCTGTATTATAAAATAGGCGTGGCCGGATTTTGTTTTGGTAATGCGATGCTTTTTAGTTTCCCCGAATATCTTGGTGTGGATGCCGGCGAACAACTTCTTCGTGAAATTTTTTCTTACTTGAACTTACTTCTCGGTATTCCCGTCTTTCTTTACTGCAGTTCCGATTATTTCAAATCTGCGTATGGCGGATTGAAAAAAAGAGTCATTAATATTGACGTACCGATTGCTTTGGGAATCGTGCTCTTGTTCGGTAGAAGTGCATATGAAATCCTTACTCATACAGGTCCCGGATTTATTGATTCTCTGTGCGGGCTTCTTACCTTCCTTCTTTTAGGCAGACTTTTCCAGAGTAAGACGTATGACCGGTTAAATTTTGAGCGAAACTACACTTCGTATTTTCCGCTTTCGGTAACGACAAAAAAAGACGGTAAAGAAACAACCGTCCCAATTTCGTTATTGACGCGTGGCGATAGAATTGTGATCCGTAATAATGAAATTATTTCTGCCGACGCGATACTTTTACGCGGAAACGCTTCAATAGATTACAGCTTTGTTACCGGTGAATCTCGACCAATTGAAAAAGTATTGGGAGAGATGGTGTACGCAGGAGGGAGACAAGTGGGAGGTATCATTGAATTGGAAGTAATGAAAGAGGTCTCCCAAAGTTATCTCACCCAGTTGTGGAATAATTTTATGTCGGCTGGAAAAGAAAAAGGACAGCTTTCAGAACTTTCAAATACAATCGCGAAATACTTTACTCTCGTTGTGTTGGCTCTCGCTTTTTGTGTCGGTGTCTATTGGTTGCAATATGATGTTACCACAGCCATTAACGCTTTTACAGGCATTCTTATTGTAGCATGTCCATGTGCGCTTGCTATATCGATTCCCTTTACGTTAGGAACAACGCTCCGTATCTTCGGCAAAAATAATTTTTTCTTGAAGAATACTAATGTTGTCGAAAATCTTTCGAAGGTCGACACGATAATTTTCGACAAAACAGGAACCATTACACACACACAGAAATCTTCCATCGAATTTGTGGGAAAAGGATTGTCAACTTCTGAATTGATGTCAGTGAAATCTTTAGCAAAGAGCTCTCTTCACCCTCTGAGCGTGATGATTGCCGAGTCAATCCAGCTGGACAGTGTTATTGTGGATCAGTTTGTCGAAGAAGTCGGCTTGGGTGTAAAAGGTGTAGTGGATGGTAAGTTAGTAAAACTTGGGTCGCGTCAATTTGTGGGTGGTGTCATTGAATCAGAACCACTAAATGAAACACGTGTGTATCTGTCAATCCAAGGTGAGCGAAAAGGATACTTTGTGATTGCCAATGTATATCGCGACGGATTGCAGGAAGTCATTCATTCATTGAAAGATCGCTATTCATTTGCTGTTGTTTCCGGTGACAATGAATCTGAGCGGGTGAAACTACAAACATTTTTTCCGACTGGAACCGAATTTCGTTTTCATCAGATGCCGAATGATAAATATGAATTTGTTCAGTCTCTTCAAGACAAGAAAAAAAATGTTCTCATGGCGGGAGATGGTTTGAATGATGCCGGTGCTTTACTGAAAAGCAATGTTGGTATTGCTGTGACGGAAGATGTGTCGCATTTTTCTCCTTCATGCGATGCTATCATCAGCGCTGAAACATTTTCAAAATTTCCGACCTTCCTTCGTTTTGCACAAACCAGTATGTCTATTGTAATCGCAAGCTTCGGGTTAGCATTTGCTTATAATCTTGTCGGCTTATACTTCGCTGTGCGCGGAGAGTTATCTCCAATTATGGCGGCCATTTTGATGCCGGTAAGTTCTATCAGCATTGTTATTTTTACGACGCTCTCCACAAAATTCGCCGCGAAATACCGAGGGCTGTTATTATGACAGTGATTGTCGTTCTCATAGGATGCAGCTTTCTCATTGCCGTAGGATTTCTCTTGGCGTTTTTGTGGGCTGTAAAAACCGGGCAGTATAAAGACAAATACACACCATCGGTTCGCATTTTGTTTGATGACGAAAAAGAAATTAAACAGTAATATATCATTCACTTAATTTACGAGGTATCAATGGAGGTTCAAAAATTTCAATACGATAATAGAATCGTGCGTGACTTTGCGATTGCGTCAGTCGTATTTGCCGTTGTCGGCATGTTGGTGGGAGTGATCATTGCAACGGAATTATTTTCACCCAGCGTCAATGCCGGTCTTCAATATATCACGTATGGACGTATTCGTCCATTACATACAAATGCCGTTATCTTTGCATTCGTCGGTAATGCGATCTTTATGGGAATGTATTATTCTCTACAGCGCCTTTGCAAAGCACGAATGTTTAGCGATCTGCTCAGCCGTATCCATTTCTGGGGATGGCAATTGATTATTGTTTCGGCGGCGGTGTCATTGCCTCTCGGAATTACAACCAGCAAAGAATATGCGGAACTTGAATGGCCCATTGATATTGCCATTACGCTGATTTGGGTTGTCTTTGCAATTAATTTTTTTGGAACCATCATTAAACGACGTGAACGTCACATGTATGTTGCCATTTGGTTCTACATCGCAACTCTTGTAACTGTTGCCGTTCTGCATATTGTAAACTCTTTGGAAGTTCCTGTCACATTTCTAAAAAGTTATTCAATGTACGCCGGCGTGCAAGATGCACTGGTACAGTGGTGGTACGGACATAACGCTGTGGCATTCTTTCTTACAACACCGTATCTGGGATTGATGTATTATTTTTTACCAAAAGCGGCGAATCGGCCAATTTATTCTTACCGGTTATCTATTGTGCACTTTTGGGCACTTATCTTCATTTATATCTGGGCAGGGCCTCATCATTTGCTTTATACGGCGTTGCCGGATTGGGCGCAATCGTTGGGGACAGTTTTTTCCATCATGCTTATTGCACCATCGTGGGGAGGAATGATCAACGGTTTGCTGACGCTGCGCGGTGCATGGGACAAGGTACGCGAAGAACCCGTTTTGAAATTTTTAGTTGTGGGTGTAACTGCGTACGGTATGGCAACATTTGAAGGCCCTATGCTGTCATTGAAAAATGTTAATGCCATTGCTCACTATACCGATTGGATAATTTCTCACGTCCATATTGGAGCGCTTGGATGGAACGGTTTTATGACGTTTGGAATTTTGTACTGGCTCATTCCAAAATTGTACCGCACCGATTTACATTCTAAAAAACTTGCTAATCTGCATTTCTGGATTGGAACACTTGGAATTGTTTTTTATGCCTCCGCCATGTATTGGGCCGGTATCACGCAATCACTGATGTGGAAACAATTCAATCCGATGGGAATGTTGCAGTATCCAAATTTCCTTGAGACGACATTACAGATTATTCCTTTCCACATGATTCGAGCGGTAGGTGGTGCATTGTATCTTACTGGTGTGTTAGTCATGGTGTATAATCTTGTGAAGACTGCAAAACAAGGAACATTTGTTGCAAACGAAGATGCCGAAGCACCGGCCCTTGTGAAAGAACAATCATCATCGAAAGACACACCGCATCGGTGGTTAGAAAAGAGGCCGTTACAATTTGCACTTTTTGCCACGGTTGCAATTTTAATTGGCGGTCTTGTTGAAATGATCCCGACCTTCTTAATTAAGTCAAATATTCCAACCATAGAAAGTGTAAAGCCGTATACGCCGTTGGAATTGCAAGGACGAGATATTTACATCCGAGAAGGTTGCAACAATTGCCACTCGCAAATGATCAGACCATTCCGCTCAGAAACTGAACGGTACGGCGAGTATTCT
>JAQUOA010000035.1 GCA_028749215.1 Bacteroidota bacterium | reverse complement strand
CAAATTCAACCTGCATCAGGCGCAAGCCAACAGGTGTATCCTACGCTTGTCAATGGTGATTATTCAACGACCAAAGGTTTGGAATTGCGAGTAACATTGCGTCGAGTAAATAGATTACAAGCTCAAGTAAGCTACACGTATTCCGATGCTCGAGGTACAGGCTCAAATCCAACCACACTTGCTGGGGCAGTGGCTGCTTCGGGTGAACCAGGGTATATTCCAAAATTCGTATTCCCGCTTGATTTTAATCAAACACATAATGGAAGCATTGCTTTAGACTATCGTTTTGAAAAAAATGATGGTGGTCCAATTCTTGAACAACTTGGTGCTAATCTGTTACTGGCATTTAGCAGCGGATTTGCCTATACACGCGTAAGCATTGAAGAATTATCGCTTACCGACCCGCGCTCAAGGACCCCCCTTGAACCAGTTGGTAGTTCTACTACTCCATGGAATTTCCGTCTAGATCTGCGGGTAGACAAAATGGTTTTGGCTGGCCCATTAAATGTAGACTTCTACATTTATGTTCAAAATCTTTTGAACCTCGACAATGCAAATTTTGTATTTAGTCGAACAGGCGATCCGAAAGACGACGGTTGGTTAGCAACAGCCCAGGGTAGTTCAAAAGTTGCAACGTATGGACAACCCTATACTGATTTGTACAGTGCTGTTAATAATGGCTATAATGCTAATAATTTCACTGCACCACGACAAATTCGTTTCGGTGTAAAACTTGAATACTAAATTTAGTAGAAAAATTAATTGGAGGATTTTTTTTATGACGATACTAAAACATGCTAACGTGCATCGTCCTTTATTGCTTCTTCTTGCAATAAGTTTTGCTTTCGCTGGACAGCCGTTTGAAAAATCAAAAACAGATCGTTTTGGGTTGCAAAAAGTTCACACCAACGATGTTTTTACAGCTATGACGATCAATAATATATTCAGCTATTACAGTAACAATGGTGACGGGTCGTTGAATCCATTCACCGGTGATGGTGGATTTGAATTAATAAGTTCAAATCGAGGCATAAGTTTTTTTGAAGAAGGACTTGTGTGGGCTGGTAAACACCTTAAAGATTCACAAATTAAGGCTGGTGGATCAACGTATAATCACGGTCTCCAGGCTGGGAAAATTATTACCCCGGGAACAACGACAACAAATCCTGTTGCCGAGGATGCCGGCCTTGCAAAGAATCGTATTTACAAAGTCCGTCCTGACGTCGGTCCTAATACGCCGTTGGATGCAGATTTATCTGCAAAACTTAAATCGGAGGATGTGACACTTCTCGGGAAATATGAAACATATACCGTGCAAGAAATTTACGACAAATATGTAAGCGATTGGAATAATTGGCCTGCAGCAGATGGTGCACCTTATACTGACAAAAATCATGACGGCAAGTACGATCCTAAGGTAGATGTACCTGGCGTACCCGGGGCTGATCAAACAATTTGGTATGTTGCCAACGATCTTGATGCATCAAGAACGTACTATTTAGCTGGAGCTAATCCTATTGGCATCGAATTTCAACGAACAATATGGGCGTACCGTCGAAGTGGTGCCTTGGGTAACACTGTTTTTGAGAAAAATATACTTATTAATAAAAGTGGATATAACATTGATAGCATGTATGTTTCACAATGGGCTGATCCGGATTTAGGTGGTAGTTTAGGATATACAGATGACTTTACAGGGTGCGATACGGTATTAAGCTTAGGTTACATTTATAACGGTAAAGCCGTTGATGGTTTTTATGGACCCAAACCACCCGCTTCGGGATTTGACTTTTTCCAGGGCCCTCTTGTGCCGGGTCTTGCATCTGATTCAGGAAAAACTGGCGGTCAATATGTTCATGGCAAAAAGAATCTAGGCATGACTGCGTTCAACTTCTTTATCAATAGTAATTCTACGTATGCTGATCCACGCTTAAATGATCCCAGAGGCACGACTGAATGGTACAATCTAATGAAAGGTCTTGTTGGACGTACCGGAGCAGCCTATGTAAATCCGACGACAGGCCAAACAACACGCTACGTCATGTCAGGAGATCCGGTGAAAAACAAAGGATGGATCGAAGGTCAGATTGCACCTCCGGGTGACCGTCGCATGGCTCTCTGTTCTGGTCCGTTTACAATGGCGAATGGCGATACTCAAGAAATCGTTGTTGCAGGAATTGTTGGGCAAGGAAGCAATAGACTTTCAAGTATTTCAGTTTTGAAATTTTATGATCAAATTGCGCAGGCTGCCTATGATAATAATTTTGATCTTCCGAGCCCGCCACCAGCTCCGGTCGTAAGTGTTGCAGAGTTACCTAATCAAATCGTTTTAAATTGGGGAGATCCAACAACTGCAGCTGCAACGGAGAATAATGTATCAAAAGGCTATTCGATGGAAGGTTATAATGTCTACCAATTACCATCGGCTGGATTCAATAATGCAAAACTATTAGCGACTTATGACAAGGTCGATGGTATTTTGAATATTTTGGATGACGTTTATGATGACCAAGTCGGTACAGTAGTAAACAAACCGGTTCAATTTGGAAACGATTACGGCATCTCTCGGTATTATCCTATAACGAAAGATAATATTACCGATCTACCGTTAGTAAACGGACAGACGTATTATTTTGCTGTTACTGCCTACAATTACAACCCAACACCAGGAATTATCCCTGCGTCATTGGAAAGCTCTCCTACCGTGTTGGCAATTGTTCCGCAATCGCTTTTACCGGGGCAACGAACCCCTTCAAAATATG
The DNA here is from genome assembly GCA_028749215.1 of Bacteroidota bacterium. Classification (GTDB taxonomy): domain Bacteria; phylum Bacteroidota; class Ignavibacteria; order UBA10030; family UBA8401; genus JAQUOA01. The sequence continues at coordinate 15,488 of JAQUOA010000035.1, read as the reverse complement.
GGGACACGGTAAAAGTTACTCATACTGGCACCAGTGATGGTAAAGTCACTCCGTTGATTGTTGACCCCAAGGCATTAACCGGAAGTACGTATGAGGTTTCATTCGATACTACCGGTGGCAGTACAACATGGACATTAACCAATAAAACAACGAACAAAGTTGTTCTTACAAATCAGGCAAATCAAGCGGGTGACAATAATTATTTTGTTACCGATGGTATGCAAGTTTTGGTGGCCGGTCCTGCTCCTGGAATGAAAGGTTATTCCGTTAAAGGTACACGCCAGTGGACTTGGGTAGGTGGAAACTGGGGAGCGGAAGGATTTAATGGAGCGATTGGTAATGGCTTTGATCAATGGTTCTCAAGTTCAACCGTTACTTATGACAAGCTCAAAAACGTTGAAATTCGTTTTGCCAATACCGATAACCAAGGAACGATACTTGACGTAAATGACCCCAATGCATCATTTGCGTATCGATATTTGCGTGGAGCAACAGCTGCTGCTGCCCATCCATCGTTTGTTCCTTTCATTATCAATAAAACAGCGGGATATGCCTTCCAAGATTACAATAAGTCAATGCCGTTTGCAGCGTATGATATAGAAGCAAATCCGCCGCGACGTTTAATGGTCGGATATCTCGAAAATAATTCTGCGGGTGGTCTCGTCGATGGACATTACTGGCCGCCGTATAATACGACCGATAATATAGCAGCTGCAGGACCGCGTGAATGGTTCTATATTTTCGATAAGAATTATAGCGCTACTCCGGATCCTACTCTGGAAACAGATATTCTAAATAATACCGTCCCCATCATGTGGTTCGGAACAATTACGCGACGGGATACCAATGCATGGTCTTCGGCTAATACATTTACCATTGACGCAAATCATATCAATACGCCCGCTGATAAATTCTCGTTCACATCAACTGCAGTGACGTACACTGCTGCTGCTGCAAAAGAAGATATCGGTAAAGTGAATGTATTTCCAAATCCATATTTTGGGTTCAACTTAAAAGAGCCAAACAAGTATACCAAGTTCGTTACATTTAATCACTTACCGCAAAAGGCTACGCTTAGTATTATCAATTTAGCCGGAGTGAGAGTGCGAAAAATAACGAAAGATGATCCCTCGCAATTTTTAAATTGGGATTTAAAGAACGAAGCAGGATTGCCGGTTGCATCTGGCATGTATGTCGTTTATATCGACTTGGGATCTCTTGGCACAAAAATCTTGAAGTTAGCAGTTGTGCAAGAATTACAGCAGCTCGATAAGTACTAACTGTTTGGTAATCAATTATCTACAGCATGAATCCAAAAAATTTTGAAATTAGGAGATTAAATATGGAAAAGATGAATAAAGTCCTTATTATTTTCCTGGTACTTTTAGGGTTTGGAATACAAACGCTAAGTGCCGGAAATAAAAGCAGAACAGGTACTGCAGGGGCTCAAGAACTATTAATTCCCGTTGGTGCTGCTGGTATCGCGCTGGGCAATGCAAATATAGCTACTGCCTCTGGTGTCGATGCAATTTATTGGAATCCGGCCGGAATTGCCCGTAGTGACCGTGGTTCAGAAGTTATGATTTCTCATATGCAATACTTCGGAGATATTGCCTTGAATTATGGCGCCGTGTCCATTGATGCGGGAAGCTTTGGCCGACTGGCATTCTCTATGAAGTCACTCTCATTTGGTGATATTCCTGTGACAACTGAATCTTTCCCGGATGGAACCGGTGATTCGTATTCTCCCACCTATGTGACTTTGGGTGTTTCGTATGGGAAGCAGTTAAGTGATCGCATCTCGGTTGGAACTACGATTAATGTAGTTTCAGAAAACATCATGAGTACTTCAGCATCTGGTTTCGTCTTAAATGCCGGAGTTCAATATCATGGGCTTATTATTCCAGAATTAAAACTGGGAATAGCAGTTAAAAATGTTGGTCCGAGTATGAAATACGATGGATCCAATTTGATGCGTACTGCGGCCGTTAGCGGAGCTACCCGTGCTGCTCAATTGTACAAAGTTGATGCGGCAGAATTTGATCTTCCTTCAACTATCGAAATGGGGTTAGCGTATGAAAGAAAACTCGACGATATGAACGCTTTTTCTGTTATGACGAATTTCCAGAACAATAACTATCAAGCCGATGAATATAAATTTGGTGCTGAGTATGCATACAACAACTTGATTTTTGTTCGTGGCGGATATTTGTCGTCGCCTAACGCTGACGTAAATGAATATCTTTATGATTATACGTTTGGTTTTGGCGTCCATTATGACTTGGGTAGCATTGATGTTAATGTTGACTATGCCTTTCGTCATCTGAAATACATGGATTCAAATAATGTCATAACTGTAAAATTAGGGTTCTGATATCACATTGATGTAATCCAGAGCGAGGGGTTGAGTTAATCTCAACCCCTCGTTTTTTTAAAGAGAGATTTTTTTCAGTACTATGATCAAAACAATAAAAATGAAGAATGTGCTTCTAATTTTTTTTGTTTTTTCTTTCAATGCCAATCCCCAACAGCATCAAAATTATACTGTAGAATCAACGCTTGATGGACTTGCGGCCGGCACATCTTTTTTTGTCGGATATCAAAATAGTATTTTTATTGTTGAACAACGTTCTCATTCAGTTTCATCATATTCTTTTAATTTTCATCTGACAAAATTTCTTGGCGGGCAGGGATGGGGTAACTATGAATTTGATACCCCTACAGATGTATGGTCGTCTTTCTTGTTAGAAGTGTACGTGACCGATTTTAATAATCGAAGAATCCAGAAGTACGATAAAGATTTAAATTTTATTCAGACATTTGATGAAAATTCTATTGCCCATTTGGAAGGAAGGTTTTATCCGAGGGCATGTGCTACATCATCTCAAGGGGATCTTTTTGTTGTAGAAAGTGACGGTAAAAGAATCTTAAAGATCGACCGCCGCAATCAATTTGAAAAAGAAATCGGGACATTTAAGGACGGTGAAGGAGCTCTAACGAATCCCACAGATATCGCTATATCGACATCGGATGAAATATTTGTGCTCGATCAAACGACAATAAAAGTTTTCGACTTGTTTGGTAATTATCTTAGAACGATTTCAGTTGGCGGGAGAGAACGATGGAGAAATATTCAAGTGTATAAAAATGGAGTTATTGCAACGTCAGCCCATGCTGTTACGTTATTTTCATCAGATGGTTCTTTACAGCTGACGATACCTGCTTCTTCAATTATCGGAATGAATCAACAAGAGGAACTTCAAGATGCCTACATCACATCGGATTCGTTTTATGTCCTTACCACGACGACGCTTTATCGTTGTTCAATGCCTCAATAGTTCTCTGGCTTTACGGTGAAAACTTTTTTATATTAGTTCATCAAAAAAGTTTCCACATGTCTATAGAAATTCTCGCCCGCATACAATTTGCCTTTACCATCGCATTCCATTACATCTATCCACCGCTAAGTATTGGATTGGGTATTATATTGGTGCTGATGGAAGGAATGTTCCTTGCAACAAAGAATGTGATGTACGAGCGCATGGCAAAATTTTGGGTAAAGATTTTTGCCCTTACGTTCGCCATGGGTGTGGCCACGGGAATCGTTATGGAATTTGAATTCGGAACGAACTGGGCAACCTATTCGCGCTACGTCGGTGATGTGTTCGGCAGCGCCCTTGCTGCAGAGGGAATCTTTGCGTTCTTTCTCGAATCAGGATTCCTTGCCATTCTGGTTTTTGGCTGGAACCGTGTTTCACCAAAAGTACATTTCTTTGCTACCTGCATGGTTTCTCTTGGTTCTATGTTAAGCGCTGTGTGGATTGTGGTTGCAAATTCGTGGATGCAAACGCCGGCAGGTTATCATATTGTAGGAGAGGGAATGAATGCTCGTGCAGAGATCGTAGACTTTTGGGCGATGGTATTTAATCCATCGTCTGTGCACCGTTTGCTGCATGTGATAAGCGCCGCATGGCTTGCAGGTGCAACAGTTGTGCTGAGTGTTAGCGCATATTATCTGTTAAAAAATCGTCACCAAGAATTTGCAAAATCCTCATTAAAAATTGCTGTTGTGCTTCTTACGATTGCATCATTGTTTCAATTGGCGACCGGAGAACGAAGCGCGGTTGGTGTAAGTAAGAATCAACCGGCAAAGCTTGCTGCATTTGAGGCACATTACGATTCATCGTCAATTGCGCCATTCTACCTGTTCGGGTGGGTGAATGAAAAAGAAGAACGTGTACAATTTGGAATTGCAGTTCCCAAAATGCTTTCTTTTTTGGTTCATGGAAATTTTACTACACCGGTTACCGGACTGGGCGCTTTTAAAAAAGAAGATCGGCCACCAGTAAATATTATTTTTCAGACGTATCACATCATGGTTGGCATCGGGATAATTTTAATTATTATCGGCTTTGCATCGCTTTATTTGTGGTGGAAAGGGACGTTGTTTACCAACAAACTCATGCTTAAAGTTTTTGTGGCCTCAGTGCTTCTTCCACAGATTGCAAATCAGGCAGGGTGGTTTTCGGCAGAGGTTGGACGGCAGCCTTGGATTGTCTACAACATGCTTCGTACATCCGAAGGCCTATCTCAAACAGTAAAAGCAGAACAAATTGTTTTTTCATTGATCCTCTTCACGGTCATCTATTTGTTGCTCTTCGCTCTTTTCATTTTTCTTTTGGATCAAAAAATTAAACATGGCCCGGAAGAATCAACGGAGATTCCCTCAGAATATGAACATCAAAAACAAATTTTCGCATCCTAACCTATGGACTTTGTCGGACTCGATCTAAATCTTACGTGGTTTATTCTAATTGGAATCCTTTTAACAGGGTATGCCATTCTCGATGGTTTCGATCTTGGGGTGGGTGCACTGCATCTGTTTACCTCCACTGATTCTGAGCGTCGCATCATGATTAATTCCATTGGTCCGGTGTGGGACGGAAATGAAGTATGGCTAGTAACAGGCGGAGGGGCGCTTTTTGCCGCATTTCCTGCGGTGTATGCTTCAGTGTTTTCAGGGTTTTACACCGCCTTTATGTTATTGCTCGCCGTGCTGATTTTTCGTGCAGTGGCAATAGAGTTTCGAAGCAAACAGCCAATGAAGTGGTGGAGACAAATGTGGGATGTGGCTTTCAGTCTTTCAAGTATTCTCATTTCATTCTTGATGGGAGTTGCCCTTGGCAATATGGTGGTGGGAATACCAATCGGAAGCAGTAAAGAGTTTTCAATTTCCATTGCAGAATTGCTGAACCCGTACGCCGTTCTTGTTGGAGTGACGACAGTTGCACTTTTCATGATGCACGGCTCCATTTATGTTGTTATGAAGACTGAAGGTGATATGCAGAATAAAATCCGGGGATGGGTGAACAATTCAATTATCTTTTTTGCTATCTGTTATGTAACAACGACGATGGCGACGCTGCTGTATGTGCCTCACATGTCGGAACCATTCAAACAACATCCGATGTTTTTTATTGTGGCATTAGTTGGAATGCTTGCAATTGCCAATATCCCGCGCGAAATTCATCATGGGCGTGAATTTTTTGCATTTCTTTCTTCATGTGCCAGCATTTTTTCTCTCATGGCTCTTTTTGCAATCGGCATCTTTCCAAATTTTGTGATGTCAAATATTTCTCCGGAATTTAACCTCACAATTTATAATGCTGCTTCATCGCAAAAAACACTTGCCATTATGCTGACGATTGCTATCATAGGTATCCCGTTTGTTTTGGCATATACCATCAGTATCTATTGGATTTTTCGCGGAAAAGTGCGTTTGGATTCGATGAGTTATTAGTATATTGTGGAGGCTATTATGGCACTTCTAACAGAAAAACAAATCGTGTCAGCCCTTCCATCGGTACATGGATGGGAACGAGACGGAAACAAAATTATCCGGATATTTGTAAAAGAAGATTTTGTTCAAGCAATGGGGTTTGTTCAATCTGTTGCTTTCTTAGCGGAAAAAATGGATCATCATCCTGATATTGATATTCGTTGGAATAAAGTGACACTGGTATTGTCGACTCACAGCGCGGGAGGTTTAACGGATAAAGATTTTGCACTGGCATCACAAATTAATCAACTGAAATAAAAAGGAACTTTATGGCAAGCGAACAACGCATCCAAAAGTTGCAGGAAATGCTGGTAAACGATCCGAACGATTCGTTTACACGGTATGCTTTAGCAATGGAACACGTCGGATCGAATAATCCCACTGAAGCAATTGAAATATTGAATGACATTGTAAAACGAGATTCGAAATATCTTCCCGCCTATCATCAATTAGGAATTCTTTTCGGCAAACTCAATCGGACGCAGGAAGCGAAGACTGCGTACCGTCATGGAATTGATCTTGCCGGACAATTGGGTGAAACAAAAGAAGAAAAGGAAATGCGCGAAGAACTTGAAGAGCTTGAAGACGAATGGTAAACTTTTTCACTATCAACCAGGGCACCCTATGAAAATACCCAAGGATCAAATTTTCGAAATCTTTAAAGAGACGAATGCGCTTCTTGAAGGTCATTTTGTACTCACTTCGGGATTGCACAGTCCTCACTATTTTCAGTGTGCCAAAGTTCTTCAGTATCCAAAATTTTTGCACTTGTTAGCCGGTGATATTGCAAAACATTATGAATACAGTGAAGTGGAATTAGTAATTTCCCCCGCTGTGGGCGGTATTGTTGTCGGCACTGAAGTAGGTCGTGTTCTTGGTTCGCGGACAATTTTTGCTGAACGCGAACAAGGCGCCATGAAGCTTCGTCGCGGTTTTGAAATCAAAAAAGGTGAACGGGTGCTGGTAGTTGAAGATGTTGTGACCACGGGTGGTTCAGTTGAAGAAATTATCGCCATGGTGAACGCTGCCGAAGCAAAACTTGTCGGTGTAGGATGTATTGTTGATCGAAGTAACGGTGCGACGAAGTTTGATGCAAAATTTTATTCGGTGATGGAAATGGAAGTACAAACGTTTAAAGAAGCCGAAATGCCGGATTGGCTGAAAGCGGTCCCTCTTTCAAAACCCGGAAGCAGGGGATTACAATAAATGGGATTGATGGAAACAATGTTTGCTCATTCATTAAATTTTATTTTTGACGAACTGTACAGGCTTTTAGGAGAGAATAATATTCTCTACCATGCCGTTGTCGGTGCCGGTATTGGCGTCGGCGTGATGATTACCGGGAAGATCCTCAAGTATTTTTTGCATACCTTCGGCCGAAAATTAATGGCTAAGACGGAAAATGAGCTTGATGACGAGATCCTAGAAATTATCCTTGCAAGAGTGATTGCAATTTCCGGTGTTTTAGCGCTGTATATGGGAATTCAGGAGCTGAGCAAAGGATTAAGTGAATCGAACACGAATATTTTCCTCGTCATTGAGTATTCAAATAAAGCACTCTACATAGTTGCGGCGCTCATTCTTACTTCAGTCATTGCACGTATCGTTAAAACCCTTGTTACCTATACTTTGAACAATGCTGCTGACAGGAACGAAAGCGTCACTCATTCACTCACCCCTCTTGTTAACCGTCTTGTTACGTTTGTAGTTTTTTCTTTGGCAACAGTTGGTGTGCTGGAACATTTCGGACAGAATATTTCAACACTTCTTACCTTGGTGGGGGCGGGATCACTCACGTTAGGTCTTGCCGCGCAGGACACAATATCCAATATGATTTCCGGCTTCACTATCATGTTAGATCGACCGTTCCGCATTGGCGACCGCGTTAAAATTCCGTCGGGCGAAGTAGGGGATATTTTTGAAATCGGCCTTCGCAGTACAAAAATTTTAGATTTTGATAACAACTTGATTATTGTACCAAACAACGAGCTCGTAAAAACTCGCGTCGTAAACTTTGGTTATCCCGGCGGCGAAGTTCGTGTTGTGATCGATCTTGGTGTGGCATATGGATCCAATATTGAACAGGTTAAAAAAATCCTTATTTCCATTGCAAAAAATCATCCTTTGGTTCTTAAGAATCCTCCTCCTGACGCTTTGTTAACAAGTCTAGGAGATTGGGCTCTGCAGTTTCGGCTTGTGTGCAGGGTGGCGTCTTTTAAAGATCAATCCTCGACGGCTGAAAATTTGCGTGTGAAAATCTACGAAGAACTGATGAAATCAGGAATCGATATTCCATTCCCGCAGCATGTCGTACACCTTAAACCGGCTGACATTAATCATGCATTTCAAACTTCTTCAAAGAGAAAAAAAATACCGCGGTAAAATTGTCGATCTGACTGTTGACCGACTCGAATATCCGTCTGGCAACAAAACATTTCGTGAAATAATTGAACACCCCGGCGGTGCAGTGGTCTGCTGTCTGTTCGAAAATCGTGATATCCTTCTCATCAAACAATATCGGCATCCGATAGCAAAAGAAGTCATTGAACTTCCCGCAGGCAAACTTGACCCAAATGAAAACCCCCTTCACTGTGCACAGCGTGAACTGCAGGAAGAAACCGGTTATGAGGCTAAGAAGTGGACAAAACTTACCTCAATTTTAACAACACCGGGATTTTGCAACGAAGTTTTGCACATCTTTCTTGCCCAAGATGTTTCCTTGTCTGAAAAAGGACAAGCATTGGAAGAAGGCGAAGCATCAATTCAACTTTTTCGCCTTCCTATTGTTGAAGCAATGGCAATGATTGAACGTGAAGAGATTATTGACGGAAAAACAATCGTGGGTATTATGCTCGGAGCCCGCAAAACAGGAATCTTATGACAGCGAACGAAATTATACGGAAGAAAAGGAACGGCGAAACTCTTTCCTCTGATGAAATGAAATTTTTTATTGACGGATATGTTCGCGGAGATATCCCAGATTATCAAATGTCTGCCTTTTTAATGGCAACGTATTTTCGCGGAATGAATACAAAAGAAACAGCTGAGTTTACCCGCTTAATGTTGCATTCCGGTGACGTCGTCGATCTGTCAAATATTCCGGGTTTAAAAGTTGATAAACATTCTACCGGCGGTGTTGGAGACAAAATTTCTCTTCCCCTTGCTCCAATTGTTGCGGCGTGCGGTGTCCCTGTTCCCATGATAAGCGGGCGTGGATTGGGACATACCGGAGGAACACTTGATAAGCTCGAATCAATTGCCGGTTTTCGCACAAATCTTTCCATTGATGAATACAAAAAGGTGATTGCTGAGATTGGTTTAGTTATGATCGGACAAACAAGCGAGATTGCTCCCGCCGATAAAAAGATGTATGCATTGCGCGATGTAACGGCAACGGTAGAATGTATTCCGTTAATAGCCGGCAGCATCATGAGCAAGAAATTAGCCGAGGGAATTGACGCACTTGTACTGGATGTGAAAACCGGGCGCGGTGCTTTCATGGCCACGTATGAAAAATCTGTAGAGCTTGCACAAGCGCTTGTGGATATTGGAACAAGTTTTGGCAAAGAGACCATCGGGTTTATCACCAACATGAACCAGCCCCTGGGGTATGCTATTGGAAATTGGAATGAAATTGTTGAGTCAATAGAATGTTTGAAGGGCAAAGGTCCGAATGATATCATGGAATTGACGTATGTCTTGAGCGGTGCCATGGTGTGGCTTGGAAAGAGAGCAGATTCACTTGTTCACGGTATTGAACAAAGCAAAAAAGTTGTTGCCAATGGAAGTGCGTATGAAAAATTTCTTCAATTGGTGGAGCGACAAGGCGGGGATGTGACATTTCTTGAGCATCCTGAAAAATATCCAGCGTCAAAATATCGGCACGAAATTCGTTCCGAAAAAAGTGGCTATATCACCGCAATCGATTCTTTGGAGCTTGGTCTGACAGGAATAACACTTGGCGCAGGACGAACAAAGGTTGATGATATTATTGATCCCAAAGCAGGAATTAACTTAACGAAAAAAACCGGCGATGCAGTTGTTCGAGGAGACGTTTTAGCAGTGTTTTCAACAGATAAATTATCTTCCGTAGACTCCGCTGCACAAAGAATTTTACAGGCATTTGGCATCGGAGATACACAGCCCGCTCCATCTCCGCTCATCTTTAGTACTGTTGATAAATTTGGTATTCATAAATTCTCGCTGTGAAAATCTTATTGAATCCAAAAAAAATAAACCCGTCGTTGTACGGGTTTTTTATTTTTCACCGTGAAGTTCATTTGAAAAATTGGTATCATTAAAACATGATTAGTGTGTTATGGGCATATTTTAAAACATCCCGTGTGCATGTTGCTGCATTGCTCTATTTTTTATGTGCCGGCGCATTAACGCAAGTTCCTTTATTTAATTACCTTGGATACGAATTCTCTGCTTTATTCACCATTCCTACAGCTTTTATCAGCGGCTTCCTTACCATTGCGTTTGTGCGTGAACATATGCTTAAACCGTTGACGCGCCGAACATGGCTGTATATTCTCGGTGACTACTTTTCTGTTAATTTTATATTATTGCTCATACCACTTGGGGTGATATCATTAAATGCCATCGTTGTAAAAAATTGTAATTACCTTAAGGGACTTGAGTATTTTATATTGCTTCCTGTAGTAACAATGGTTTTTTCCTTTGCTCTTGCTCTTGTTGTGGGCGTTATGTTTAGAAAAGCAAGGCTCATTTTTTCCCTTCTCATTATTGGCTTGTTGTCCCATATTGTAGTGATAACGTATTTTCAGCCTCAACTTTTTGCGTACAATTTTATCCTCGGGTTTTTCCCCGGTATCACCTATGATGAAACGATCAGCGATATAGTACCGCTGATTATCTACCGTCAATTCACCATTATTGCTTCTCTTCTTTTGGCATCCTTATTTGTCATTCTCACGGCACGGTGGGGAATGAATGTTTCTCTTACTGATAATTTCAGGGAGGTGAAACGCCATTCGAAATCGGATAAAATATTTTGGATGCTTGGTGTTTTCTGTTTGGTGATGCTGGCCGCCGGGCATGTTTTTAGACATGATTTGGGTTATGAATATTCCGCAAACGATATTCAGCGGCAACTTGGCCGTCGCTCAGAGTCCGATCATTTTATTTTTTATTATTCCGGCAGAAGTTATTCCATGCAGGACATGTTGCGTTTGAAAGCGGAAACAGAATTCTATTATCAACAAGTGACCGATGCGTTGATGAACGATAAACACCTTGTAAAAAAAGTCGAAGTGTACATCTATCCTACGGGGGAAGAAAAGAGGAGATTTATTGGCACATTCAATACCAATATCGCTAAACCGTGGAGAAAAGAGATTCATTTAACAAAAGAATCATTTCAGGCAACATTTCGCCACGAATTGGTACACGTTCTCGCCGCCGGATTTGGATTTCCTGTTATCCACGCCAGTACACGGATGGCTTTGAATGAAGGTCTCGCCGTTGCCATTGATTGGAAGGAAGGGATGTTTACCCCTCATCAGTATGTAGCAGCACTGCAACGAGAAAAGGCATTGGATCATACGATTTCTCTTTTCACAGTCAGCGGATTTACTGCTCAATCCAGTGCGTATGCCTATCTTGTTTCCGGTTCATTTTGCAGGTACTTGATTGATCGTTTTGGGATTGACCGATTTAAACATGCTTTTGCAAACGGAAATTTTCTTCTTTCGTTTGGTGAAACAATTGAAAGTTTACAGGCAGACTGGAAGGCATTTTTGAAAACCGTCGATACGTCGGAGATCCCGGCGGAGACCGTGGAAACATTATTCTTCCAACAGTCAATTTTTTATAAAACCTGCGCCCGCGAAGTCGCCGAGAAAAATTTACGGGCAGTACGGGCGATTCGGATGAACGATTATCCCCAAGCAGAACAGCAATTTGAGTTGTCGTTTGCTGATGCGCCGACTGCGTACGCTCTTCGAGGAATTTTCCAGTCTCTCATCGCTCAAAAAAAATACGATAAAGTCGTTGAACGTTTTTCCCATTTTCCTGAACACTCGTTGCTTCGGAGTAACCCGTCGCTGTTGCTTTTACTTGCGGATGCATGTTTATTTGATGGGGATAATGATATGGCAAACCGCCTGTATGCGGAGATCGACAAAATGAAATTCAGTTTAAGTTTTAATGAGGCCGCGACGCTGAGACGACTGATGGTTGACGATAAAATTGACTCAAAAATCATTCACACCTTATTATACACTAATATGGATGATTCAAGTAAAATTGATTTTCTGAAAAAGAAAGTTTCAACAAATCCCGGCTCTGTATCATATACATACATGTTGGCCATGGCGCAAGAACGATCCGGTAAATACTCTGATGCGTTAAATTCATACCAAACATCACTTCGTATAAGAATGCCGATAGAGTTAATGTACATGGCGGCGGTTAAATCCGCAGACATATATTATGGGATGGACAATTTTGAAGCGGCAAAAAGCTTATATTGGGAAGCGAAAAACTTTGCACCGACAGAGAATCTTATTAACGATCTGGACGATCAAATAAATTTATGCGAATCAGTAGCTTTAGAACTTCAATAGCAATCATTACTGTGGTAAGCTTATGCAGTCTAAGTGGATTATTCAACGGGTGCTCTTCATCCGAGGAAACGACTGCTGAGTGTTATTCGATTGCACAATTTCACCGTTTTTCATCTCCCTCTTTTTCTGCTTACCTGATGAATGTGCAAAGCGCAAAAGACTCTGTCGAATCAACCGAGTTGAGCAGACTTGATGTCTACGTGCAAATCCCATTTAATCATTTACGTTTTGAAAAAGATTTCAACAACTTCAAAGCGTCCTACGGATTACAATTTGTTGTGCGGAATGAACAGCGCGAAATCGTTCAAACCAAAGAGATTGACCGGCAAATTGAAGCCAGATCATACGAAGAATCTGTTTCCAGTAGGTTAGATTTTGCACTGCAAACATTCATGCTTCCGCCCGGAATGTATACGCTTGAAATAATTTCAACTGATAACACATCTCAGTTGAAGTACCGTTTTACCGAAAAATTCACTGCAAAAGATTTCTCCAAACCAAATTTTTCAACTAGCTCTGAATTGCTGTTGGATACAATAACAACAGGGGCAAAGGGAATTTCTCTTCGTCCTATTTTGCCAGCGTCACTTTCATTGCTGAATACGTCGTTCGGAATCTTTCAGGAATTATATCATGTCCACGCAGGCGATACTGTCACAATAGCAATGTCATTCACAATCTCGAAACCGACCGAACCGCAGGGTGCAAAATTTAGCTATTTGATGCCGCCGTATCGTCGGGTTAATCAACGATGCGCGCAGGATGGTGATTCAGTATATTATCGGCAAGATTCAACATATATCGTGCAAAGGGATGGCATGCTGCAGTTATTTCAATTTTATCCGCTCCCGCTTCTAGGCAGCACATTCGTTAAAAGAACTATCACAACATCGCACGACACCATAATTGCAACACGAAAGCTATGGCGTCGAGATAAAAATTATCTCACGATGCCCACACCCGAAGAAATTACTGCTGCATTACGCTATATCATGAGAGAAGAAGAATATGATTCTCTGGCTGTATTGACAGGTCAAAATAGGTTGCAATACATAAAAAATTTCTGGGAATTGCATGGAGGAACACAGCGGCAGCTCGAGTTTGAAAAGAAAGTGATGGAAGCCAACGCGTTGTTCACAACATGCTTCACTGGATCTCAAACGCCGATGGGCATTACCTATATTGTATGCGGCTCACCGGATTATGTTGATTGCCGTGGTCAATATTCCGAAAACTGGTATTATAATATCGGAGACCGTGCAAGTGTTGTACAATTTCGTTTGGTGTATCCTTACATTGATGTGTCGAACTATGAATTGGTCCCATTCTCTGTCAGCGATATCTTATGGCAGTATTTCCTCGATAGATGGAGAAGGAAAAAATGATGTTTCAACGAATTCTCCTGACACGCATGAAATTCATTGGCGATGTTGTTCTAACCACACCGATTATTCATACTCTGCGGGATGCATTTCCACAATCACATATTGCGTATTTGGGAGATTCTCAAGCCGTCTCGTTGCTAGAGAATAACCCTTACCTTGATAAAATTATCCCTTTCGATTTTTCAAATACATCGTTTCTTTATCAAGCAAAAATGTTTTGGAAAATGATTTCCGGAAAATATGATCTTACGATAGATCTGTTCAGCAATCCGCGCAGTGCGTTGTTGACATTTGCTACCGGAGCTAAAGTTCGTATTGGAGGAAACGCCCGCGGCAGAAGGAAATTGTACACCGTGAGAGTTACCGATGATGGCAAAACTAAGACAGCAATAGAATATCACTATCAATCCCTGAAAGCTATCGGAGTTGAACCACGGTACATCGACACAAAAATATTCTTACGGGAAGAAGAGAAAAGTGGTGCGCGACAGCATTTACTGTCGCTTGGCATTGAAACTTCTTCAAAAATTGTATCGATGCACCCCGGAGGCACATGGCCTGCAAAACTTTGGGGAAAAGATAAATTTATTGCATTGATAAACAAACTTTCAGCGGATAACGTTAAGGTTGTTTTGACAGGCGGGAAATTTGATCAAGAAATTGTCAACGATATTGTATCTCAAACGAACGCTGTCTATGTCGGGAACCTTTCGCTTCGGAATGTTTCTGCAGCAATGTCTCTAGCCAATGTCGTTGTATCTAATGATTGCGGAATCATGCACATGGCTGTGGCGGTCAATACACCAACGATAGGAATATTTGGACCGGGACAAGATAAAATTTGGTTCCCTTATTCTTTACCGCATATAGCCCTAAGAAAACATGTGCCATGTAACCCCTGTCACCTTAATGTATGCAATCGCACTGGGTACGGATTTATGGAGTGTATGAATTTACTAACTGTTGACGAAGTGTACCGCCACATTATGGAACGTGTGTAAATCACATGGCGCCACTCAAACAATCTCCTGCATCCAACACTTTTCAATGCGTTCTTGAACGGATTATCTATTACAATAATCAAAATGGATATACGATTGCTGTGTTTCACGCAGGCAAAGAAACATTTACGGCTGTCGGGTATCTTCCGCATCCGCATGAAGGGGATGAATATTCATTGACGGGTGGGTGGACCAATCACTCAAAATATGGTAAACAATTTGCCTTTGAATCATTTGAAGCTCACCTGCCGACGACAATGTTTGGTGTCGAGCAATTTCTTGCATCAGGTCTCATCAAAGGTATTGGCCCTTCGCTAGCAACAAAAATTATCGATACTTTCGGTTCTCACACTATTGAAATTATTAATAACGAACCGGATCGTCTGCTTGAAGTTGAAGGTATCAGACAAAAAAAATATGCAGGAATACGGACGGCATTATCATCGTTGAAAGATATGCAAGAGACGCTGATGTTTTTGAAATCGCATTCCATCGGTACGGCGCATGCCATCCGACTATTTAAAACGTACGGATCATCAGTAGTTAGTGTTTTAAAAAACAATCCGTACCAAATTATTGATGATGTGTATGGCATTGGGTTTCAAACAGCGGATGACATTGCAAAAAAAATGGGAGTTGAATCAGAAAGTGTGTACCGTTTAACGGCAGGTGT
>JAQUOA010000215.1 GCA_028749215.1 Bacteroidota bacterium | reverse complement strand
CCGACACACTCTGTGCATTTTTCAGGAACGATGTAGTAAAAATCATTTGATAATGCATCGGTTGTTGCGCCTTTAAATTCGTACTGTGCACCGCCGGCATAAATTGCCGTGTTCGGACATTCGGGTTCGCATGCGCCGCAGTTGATACACTCTTCGGTAATCATTGTTGACATTGTTCATTCTCCTTAAACGATAGTTTTAGAAACTGTAAAAAAAAGTATAAAATTCTTCTCTGAAACTCAATATCCGATTTTCTTTCCCAAGCATAAGAAAAACATGTTACAGGTATTTATGTTCAACAACCGTGCCATGAGCATCAAACGTGTAGAGCAACGGCACGCCGGTTGGAATATTTAACTCCAAAACTTGCTCTTTTGTAAGATTATCGAGGTGCATTACTATAGAGCGCAGACTGTTTCCGTGAGCCGCAACGATAATATTTTTCCCATTTTTGATTTCGGGAAATATTTTTTTCTCCCAATAAGGAAGCGTTCGGGCGGCGGTATCTTTTAAACTTTCGCTGTAACCTTCGGGATTCAATTCGGTTTTATCTTTCGGAGGCGGGACATCATAACTGCGGCGCCAAATTTTTACCTGTTCGTCGCCGTATTTTTGCGCCGTTTCAGCTTTGTTCAAACCTTGAAGCGCGCCGTAATGACGTTCGTTCAATGCGATATCATATTCGGTGGGGATCTGTAATTGGTTTGACGCTGTAAGAATAAAACGAAGCGTGTCGTTTGCCCGTTTTAATTTTGAAGTGAATGCTCTATCGAATTTATACGATTTCAGTTTTTCACCTGCCGCTTTTGCTTCCTGTTCTCCTTTTGGAGAAAGCGGAACATCAACCCAGCCGGTAAAACGATTTTCAAGATTCCATTGTGATTCGCCGTGACGAATTAAGATACAGTATGACATATTATTTTTTCCTCGTTGGGGTTTCTATTTTGATTTCAGATATTTTTTTGAAGTCTTTAGAATTGTTTGTAACTAATGTTGCGGAATGTTGAAAGGCAGTTGAAGCAATAATTGCGTCTGGAAGTTTTAGTTTGTACTGCCTTCTAAAATATATACTCAAATCCTCAAGCGATTCAGAAAGGGGTATTAACTCAACTATCCCAAGAAGATCTTCAATGACGGTACGATCTTTTGCTGTAAGAGCAGGATATGAAAGCAGTTCGATTCTTACAATACGTGATGTAATTATTTCGTGTGACGTAAAGAAATCATTGCTAAAATACTTATCAACATTCAAATTACGGTCTAAAAAATAAATAAAGATATTTGTATCATAAACGTACTTCACGGAAGTTTTCTTTCCCATTCAGCTCGAATACGGCGTTGATACTTTACCGGATCCTCTTTTACTCTTCCTTTCAAGAGACCTCTCGATCGTTCAATTACGCTATAATCTATTTTCTTTTTCTTCTTCGGAGCTCTTTCTGGCAAATCAATAGTTATTGTTTTTTCATCCATACAGATCAATCGTTCGCGAGGTAATATTACTTTCGGCATACTCTGCTCCTTTTTTTACAATCTACAAAAGACCCGCTACAATTTCAATTGCTCGGATCTTACTTCACATTGAAGTACTTCGCTTCCGGATGATGGATGATGATAGCATCGGTCGATTGTTCCGGATCAAGCATAAATTCTTCCGTTAAGTGCACGCCAATGCGTTCCGGCTGAAGAAGTTCAAACAATTTTGTGTGATCTTCAAGATTGGGACACGCAGGATAACCAAAGCTGTACCGTGACCCTTGGTAGCCTTGACTAAAGAGTCGTTTAATTTCTTTCGCATCTTTTCCGGCGATACCAAGTTCTTCACGAATTTTTTTGTGCCACAGTTCCGCCAGCGCTTCAGCGCATTCTACACTCAATCCATGGAAGTAGAGGTATTCTTTATAATTATTTGAGCCAAATAATTTTGCCGAATGTTCCGACGCACGTTTTCCCATGGTGACCATGTGAAACGGCACAACATCCATTTTCCCTGAATCTTTCGAAGAAAAATAATCTGATAAGCACAAGTAACGATCATCCTTTTGCCGCGGGAAGCTAAAACGCAATCGTTCCGCCTTTTGATCATCAGTGTAAACAATCAAATCGTTTCCGTCGGACTGACACGGGAAATATCCGTATACAACTTTCGGCTGAAGCAATCCTTCACGCTTAATTTGGCTTTTCAATCGTTCAAGATCGGGGCGGACTTTTTCGTCAACTTCTTTCCGATACTCCTCTTCGCTCCGCGTTCCTTTACGCACCTGCCACTGGCCTTTGATTAATGCTGCTTCGTTGATGTATAAAAAAATTTCATCGAGAGACACATCGTCGACGACCTTCGATCCCCAAAATGGCGGTACAGGGATTGCACCATTGCTTGAAATTTTTGAACGCTTGATTGGTTCTTTTTCCCCATTACGAGAGGATTCTTCTTTTAACGCTGATGCGATCTTTGCTTCTAATCCGGTCAAGAGTTCATCACTGTCATCTTTTGCAATTATTTTTTCAGTTGACGTCGTAAAGCTGGAAGCCCCTTTGGTCATCAATTGTTCCATAAAATGCAAGCCGTCGAACGCATCGCCTGCATACACAACTGTGCCTCCGTACAGCGATCGGAGATCTTGTTCAACAAATCGACGCGTCAATGCGGCGCCCCCTAAAACAACGGGAGGTTTCAACTCGCGTTCGTTCAATTCTTCCAAATTTTCTTTCATAATCGCCGTGGATTTTACAAGCAGACCGCTCATTCCAATGGCATTGGCTTTGTGTTCTTGCCACGCATGGATAATATTTTCCAGCGGCTGTTTGATGCCAAGGTTGTACACTTTGTAGCCGTTGTTCGTTAAAATTATATCGACAAGATTTTTTCCGATATCGTGGACGTCGCCTTTTACCGTTGCCAACACCATGGAACCTTTATTTGTGGCATCGGATTTTTCCATAAATTTTTCAAGATATGAAACGGCTGTCTTCATCGTTTCTGCCGATTGCAGAACAAACGGGAGCTGCATGTCACCGCGCCCGAATAATTCGCCGACAACTTTCATTCCACCGAGTAGAACCTCGTTGATGATCTGCAGAGCGGAATATTTCTTCAATGCCTCATCAAGATCGGCATTGATATCTTGTTTATCGCCGTCAATAATTCGATTCTTCAAAATCTCTTCTATCGTTCCTGCCCGCTCTTTCTTCTCCGCCTTCATATCAGATTTTTTGTCCGCGTAAAATGCCATCAACTCCGTCAACGGGTCATAAATGCATTGGTCGCCGTTAAATTTCCGTTCATCAAATACCAGCTGTTTGCACAGCTCTCTTCCACGGTCATCAATCTTGTAGAGAGGCTTAATTTTTTGAGCATTGACGATCGCCTGTGTAAGTCCCGCTTCAATGGAGTAATGAAGAAATACTGAATTCAAATCATGGCGAATGTGGGGCGAAAGACCAAAGGAAATATTGCTTACGCCAAGAATAAATCCGACGTCAGGAAATTCCTTTTTGATCATTCGAATTGCTTCAATCGTTTCAATGCCGGCTTTGCGAAATTCTTCATCGCCGGATCCAAGCGTAAACGTGAGTGTATCAAAAATTATATCGCTTGGATTCAATCCATGCTTGTTCACAACGAGATTGTATATCCGCTTGGCAACGGCAAATTTATCTTGCGCTGTCTTTGCCATTCCTTTCTCATCAATTGTCAATGCAACAACGGCTGCCCCGTATTTTTTGCACATCGGTATAATTTTATTGATGCGCTCTTCGCCGTCTTCCAAATTGATTGAATTGATGATTGCCTTACCGGCACACAATTGCAATGCGGCTTCAATCACCGGTGCTTCCGTCGAATCAATCACCAGCGGAAGCGGAACCTGGGTGTTGAGACGCGAAACAAATTCTTTCATATCGCGCACTTCATCCCGCCCTACGTACGCCACGCAAACATCAAGCACGTGCGCCCCTTCTTTCAATGCCTCTTTCGCCATCGTCACCATGCCGTCGTAATCTTCGGCATTCAATCGTTCGCGAAATTTCTTGGAGCCATTAGCATTCGTGCGTTCGCCGACAATCAGAGGTGCCGGTTTCATTTCCATGGTCACGCTGGAATACAAACTTGAAACAGACGGTTGATATTCAATCGTTCTCGATTTGGGGGACAACCTGCCGACTGCTTCGGTCACTGCTTTTAAATGTTCCGGACGAGTGCCGCAGCATCCGCCGACAACATTCACTCCAAAATCTTTTACGAAGTGGGACAGCCAGTGAACCATTTCATCCGGCGTAAGATGGTAATGTGCAACACCGCCGACATTTTCCGGCAAGCCGGCGTTGGGAATACACGAGACAGGGATCATCGAGTTGTTGCAGAGGTAGCGAATGTGCTCGGACATTTCCTGCGGACCTGTCGCACAGTTCATTCCAATAACAGAAATGTCGTACGGAGCCAATGCCGTAAGCGCTGCCGCGACTTCTGTTCCCATCAACATGGTTCCCATCGTTTCAATGGTGATCGAAGCCATAACGGGAAGTTTAATACGTTTGTCTTTAAAATATCCGAATGTCGCGCTCAGTGCGGCTTTGGTTTGAAGAACATCCTGACAGGTTTCAACGATAAGAAGGTCGGCACCGCCATCAACTAGACCGGAGACTTGCTCGTAGTACGATTTTTCCATCTCAGAAAACGCAATGTGTCCGAGCGATGGAAGTTTCGTCGTTGGCCCGATTGACCCCGCGACAAAACGCGGATGAGCATCGGTTGAATACTCTTTTGCCACACGCTTTGCCAGCTCTGCCGCCTTCTTATTTAATTCGTACGCACGGTTTTGCAAATCATATTCCACGAGAACAA
>JAQUOA010000034.1:11062-18444 GCA_028749215.1 Bacteroidota bacterium | reverse complement strand
GAAATATCGAAGAAAAAAATCAGTTGCTCAGCAAAGTGTATGGTTCGGAAGAAATGGATGTGGAGAAAATTATTACCGAGTACCAGGAGTTCGATAAAAAAATCGACCCTTTTGTGACCGATACTTCCGCATTTTTGAATGATGCTTTGCGAAAAAAGAAAAAGGTTCTTGCTGAAGGTGCACAGGGCGCACTATTGGATGTTGACCATGGAACGTATCCTTATGTAACATCATCCAACCCGACAAGCGGCGGCGCATGCACCGGACTTGGCATTCCGCCGACATCGGTGAAAACAATCGTCGGTATTGTCAAAGCGTACTCTACCCGCGTCGGCAACGGGCCATTTCCGACCGAGTTACTCGATGAGACAGGTGAACGACTTCGCAAAATCGGACATGAATTCGGAGCAACCACCGGCCGGCCGCGGCGATGCGGATGGCTTGATATGGTCAGTTTAAATTATTCACTTCGAGTAAACGGCATCAATAAGATTGCATTGACAAAACTTGATGTGCTGGATGATTTTGAAGAAATAAAAATTTGTGTCGGATACAAGAAAGACGGGAAGAAATTGAAGTCCTTCCCGACGGATGTGCAGACATTGGAGAATGTTGAACCGATGCTACAATCATATAAAGGTTGGAAGCAAAAAATTTCCGAAGTCAGGAAATGGAAACAATTGCCGAAGACGACAATGAAGTATGTTGAAGCGATAGAAAAGCTTTCCGGCGTAAAAGTGTCGGTTGTGTCAGTAGGTGCACGGCGAGATCAAACGATTGTTCGTTGATCACCGGTTGAATATCCGCAGCCATTACTTTTTAGCAACACATTTTATTGAATATAATCTCGCCGGAATCTTAAATAGATTTTGGCGGGATGAATAAGGCAGGAATGTCACTCAATATCCGCAGACATAAATCTTCCCGAATTAAAATTGCCTTACTCGTTGCCGCTCTGTGTATCATCATTCCTATTCTTCTCTACACCCATAATCTTGTAATGCAATTGCAGGCGAACCAGCGGGAAACAGCGGGCTTGTATGCCAAATCGTTGGAGTATCTTGCCAACAGTACAGTCACAAACGCGGATTACACTTTTATTTTCGATGAAGTTATCAGCACCATCGATTTCCCTGTCATCCTTACTGATAAAAAAGACAGTGTTATTACAACGAAAAACCTCTCTGTTGATTCTACTCTGTCAACGGATGAACAGAGAACACATCTGTTTACACTCATCAAAGAAATGGACAAGGAGAATAAACCGATCCATGTTACATTTCAAGATTCGATAGTGTTGAACTATGTGCATTACGGCGAATCACCGCTCATTATCCGCCTGCGATGGCTGCCGTACATTGAACTTTCGATTGCCTCGCTTTTTATTTTAGTCGGGTACATCGGGTTCAGTTACATCAAGCGTAACGAGCAGAGCAACATTTGGGTCGGCATGGCACGTGAAACGGCACATCAGCTTGGCACACCATTGACAAGCTTAATGGGATGGATTGAACTCTTGAAACATCAAGCCGAAACTTCTCCGAAAATTCTTGAAACGGTTTTTGAATTTGAAAATGATGCACAGCGATTGACGAAGATCGCGGAAAGATTTTCAAAAATTGGTTCCAAGCCGGATCTGAAAGAAGAAAATATCGCCGAAATTCTTCAGCATGTCATTCGATATTTCAACAAGCGAATTCCGCAGATGGGCAAAAAAGTAAATATCTCCATCAACTCGAATCAAGACGTTCGCGCAAAGATAAACAGCGAATTGTTTGAATGGGTGATCGAGAATTTAATTAAAAATGCGCTCGATGCAATGGAAGATGGTCAAGGGACAATTCATTTGTCGATTTTGAAAGACGGGATGTACACGGTGATTGATGTAAAAGATTCCGGAAAAGGAATCGATCCGTCGTATCAAAAAGATGTCTTCCGTCCGGGATTCACTACGAAAAAAAGAGGATGGGGATTGGGACTTTCACTTTCGAAACGAATTATTGAAACGTACCACAAAGGAAAACTCTTTGTCAAAGAAAGCAGCATTGGAAAAGGGACAACGTTTAGAATTGTATTGAAGTGAATATATCCTGGCGGCGTTGCAACGGACGCCGCGTTACTTTAAAGTTTATTTGCGATTCGAACTATACCGTTCTTCAATAATGCTTCATTGAAATTGAGAAGCAACCCTAGTTTTAGATCGGTCAATTTCAGATACGTCAGTAGTTGTTTTTTGTGAACAGGAAGAAGGGTTTCAACCGATTTAAGTTCTATAATTACTTTGCTCTCAACTATAACATCTGCTCTGAAGCCAATTTCCATTTTCACCAATTCATAGATGACGGGAATTGCCGTTTGTCTGACTATCTCCAATTTTCTTTTCATTAATTCGTACGCTATTACTTCTTCAAAGACAGATTCAAACAATCCGGGACATAGCTTTCTGTGTATGTCAAAAGCACAATCAAGAATGATGGTGCAATTTGATTTTCTGTCATAAGAATTTCTTACACGTTGCGAACGCAGCGCCGCTGCGAGATAACTTACGCTTTCGGTTTAAACACGTTCCATCCGATTAATGCGCCAAGCACCGAGAACAAACTATTCGGAATGATGTAGAAAAAAATCGCAAGGAACGAACCGACAAGATTTGGTTTCTCCCGCCGCGCTGTTTCAATCAACTGATCGAATTCCGGGGGAAGCTCTACTTTCATTCGGTGAATAATCCGAAGCATCACTTCGAGCGCAACATCACCAAAAATCATCTGCACTACTGCTTGAATCACCACCGCAGCAACAGAGGCAATGATGCCGGAATATATTCCAAGCTGGATGCAGTCTCGCTGTGTCATCTGTTCCATATCCGCTAAAATATTTTTTTGGTAGAGCAGTACCGAAAGAAATCCTCCGAGAAGAACTCCCGCACAGCACAAACAATTAATAAGATTAAGGCCGGGCACAGCCCACAATGTTGCAATGAGTAATCCGCCGTACAGCGACGGCATCAGTTTATCTTGTTTTGGCATCATAAAAAGTAAAAAGTTTGAGGGAAAAGATATAATGGATAATATCAGTCAATGAAGATTGAAGAACAACTGCCATCCCTAGTCCAAACCATCCGCCGGTAATTATACGAGAGAGCGTTGAACTGGGAATAATATTAAAAGTGTCCACCATCGCATCAATAAACATCGGAAATGCAATGAGAATCAGTTTCATTATTCGTTTATGATGGAAAAAGGAATCTGATTCCTTTTGAAACTTATTGATAAAACGAATTGCAAGTAATGCTACAAAAAAACCAGCATAAATTGAAGAACAACGGATGCAGACGGCAAATGGATGATCATTGATATGAAACGATCGAGATTCAAATTGGTGGCAAATCGTATGGAAAAACTTATAAAAGAAATGAGCTGTCACACTTCCAAATACACCATATGATACCATCAATGGTGTCGCTATAATCACACTGCACCAAATAAAAACCATTGCAATCAATAGATTTAATTCTTTTTTCATCACGCTCATTGTAGGTGAAAGTTTTCAAAGAAGCAACCAGGCGGGATTAAATTCCCGTTGACAAAGATGATTGCTATTCGTACTATCTTGCAACAAACAAAGGAAAAAATATGAACCGGATATTGGGTCTTCTCTTCTCTCTTCTTTTCTGTTCTGTATTCGCCGCATCACAATCTGTTACTGATTTAATTTCGGAAGCGGATGAGTATTCAACAGTGTCATTCGAAAATCAAAAAGCATTGGATAAACTTCTACAGGCAGACAAAATTGATACTAACAACTTCGCCGTGCTCTGGCGTATCAGCCGAAGCTACGTTGACATTGGTGAACATCTACCAAACAAAACCGATGCCGAAAAAGAGAAACAGCTGGGGGAATATCAAAAAGCGTTTGATTACGCCGACAAAGCAGTGAAAGCAAAACCCGATTCAGCAATTGGCTACATCCGTCGCGCAATTGCCAACGGACGTGTGGCGTTGTTTAAGGGTGTGTGGAGCGCCATTGATTTTGTGAAACAGGTAAAAGCTGATTGTGAAAAAGCCATTTCGCTCGACCCGAATAATGGAGCAGCGTACTACATTCTTGGACGAACACATGCCAAGCTGTGCGAGAAATCAAAAATTATTCGATGGCCGCTCGGACTTGGTTGGGCAAATATGGAAGAGTCATTAAAGAATTACGATAAATCCATTGCCTTGCGCCCCACGTTCATCCTCTATCGTTTGGATGCGGCTCGAGCGTATGTTGAAGAAGATAATTATGCCAAAGCCAAAGAGCTTTTAATTTCTATCGCGGCACTTCCAAAACAAGATGAGGATGATGATCAGTATCGCAAAGAGTCAAAAGAACTTCTGGATTCGATTAAAGACAAATAGATTCAAAAAAAATTTACATTTAAAATAAAAAACCCTGATTCATCATCAGGGTTTTTTATTTTAGTTCTTTGAAGAGTGCAATTTAAAAATTCATTCCCTTCAACGTACGGTAATTTCCTGGTTGTTCAACATTGCCGGCAATAAACATCTGTACAGGTCCAACGCCTGGCACAAGCCACAACCGAGCAGTTATCCCGCCGGTTTGGGTTCCTCCCGCAGGGCCGGCAACGTTCGTGATGATGAGGTAGTAGGCTGAGAAGGTTGAATCTTTGCCATTCACATTTACTGTGACATTTTGTTTACTGTCGAACTTGCCTTTAATATCAACGACTAATTTAGTCGGCGTTGTACCAGGGCCGGCCAGATAGGCTAATAAGGTATCATGGTATGCACTGAATTCTGTTCCAATGCCGGCACTCGGCGATGCAAGTTTGATAAACTTTAATGAGTCTATCCGAATCTTTTTCCCAGAGTCAGAAGCTAATGAAACTTGATACTTGCGGTAATTATATCCCAGATTTGTAAGATAATAGTAATCGCCTGATGTTGTATCATAATAGGCAAAGATTGGAGTGAAGACGACCTTGCCTACGGCTTTTGTTGTATCCAAAATTAAAGAAGCAGACGTTCTCGGAATAAATTGGGCTAATGGTCCGAGAACTGCAGCAAGAGGTGTATTTCCAGTAATGACCCATGTACTGGAATAACCTGCATCTGTTCCTGCAATTTTTGTTTCTGTATCACCTGAAGTCAAATATCCATTATACATTAAAGCATGACCCGCCGTTAACGGAAATACATTTTTCGGTACAGAATTATCAACCACCGGAGGGGTAACAACAGCATCATCTTTTTTCTTACAGCCATTTAAGACTAATGAGGCTGAAAACAGCGCTGCAACTACGGTA
This sequence comes from Bacteroidota bacterium, assembly GCA_028749215.1. Lineage (GTDB taxonomy): Bacteria > Bacteroidota > Ignavibacteria > UBA10030 > UBA8401 > JAQUOA01. Next base: position 13,139 of record JAQUOA010000034.1, on the reverse strand, counting down.
TAAAGTATAATTCGTTTCATCATAAATCCTCCTCTTATGGTTGAAAAATTGTTTGTTGTTCTGACAATTGAAGTGCGGTTATATTAACCAAACGGAAATCGAGAGTCAAGCGGATGATACTATTTAAATTTTGCATTTGTACTTGACGTTTACCATATTCTGCTACCTATTTCATAAACCACGATAGGAGGTCTTCGTGAAACTCATTTCTACGCGTTTTATCACAATGGTGATAATCTTTTCGATCTATCCATTCCAAATGTATGCAGGAGGTTTTCAACTCAACGAACATGGTGCACGTGCTATGGCGCAGGGGGGCGCTTTCGCTGCACGGGCGTACGATGCATCGGCAATTTATTTTAATCCCGCAGGACTTGGTTTTCAAACAGGTGGGTCTCTCTATGTGGGTACAACATTGATTACTCCAAAAGCAGATTTTTACGGTCCTACCAATTTGCAACTCAGCGATAAAACAGAAATGGTAAACCAAATGTTTACTCCAATTAATGTCTATGCGACGTATTCTGTAACGGAAGATTTGCATGTCGGAATCGGCGTCAATAATCCATTCGGTCTTGGAACAGAATGGCCTGACAATTGGGCTGGGAAATTTTTAACGGAGAAAATTGATCTCAAATCTTTTTTTATCTCTCCTACCGTGGCGTATAAAATATCAGATCAGGTATCGCTTGGTATAGGTTTTAACTATGTCACCGGTGATGTAACAATTAATAGATACGTGAGCGATCCTTTTGACCCCCACGCGAAAATTAATTTAAGTCTCAGCGGAACCGGGACAGGATTTAATGCAGGTATTCTGTACAAGATTTCTCCTGAATTTTCCGCGGGAGTTTCATACCGTTCGTCTGTAAAGATTGAAGCCAGCGGTTCAGCAACATTTAATCCGAATCGTAGTGTTTATCCGGGCGGAGATGCAAGTGCGACGTTAACGCTTCCTTCCACGGCATTCGTCGGCGTTGCATACAAAGGTATTGATCATCTTGAACTCGAAGCAGATTATCAATATGTCGGGTGGTCAACGTATGATAAATTAGTGATCAATTTCAAGAAGGACGGATCGGCTGTTACTTCGCCAAAGAATTACACGAACGTGTACATTTTAAGGTTTGGCGGCGAGTACACGATGGATGAATGGCAATTTCGGTTTGGTTACTTGTTTGATCACAACCCTGTGCCGAATGCTTTTGTTGAACCATTGCTTCCCGATGCCGATCGAAATGGAATTAATCTTGGCGTAGGATATAAGATCAATGAAAATTTCAATATTGATCTCTCGTATCTCTTCCTGAAATTTGATGATCGGAAAGCTAAAAATACTGACCCCAGTATCGCTTTCGACGGCGTGTATAGATCCTATGCAAATTTACTTGGTGTAAATTTCGGATATACTTTCTAAGATGAACGAATATCTAATACCAACGGAGTGTACATTATGAAATCATTTACAATTTTTTCTGTTATTACTTTTGTGGCTGCAGTTACGCTGTACGGATGCAGTGACACAGCGCCATCAGATTTACCGAAATCAGACTTAGGCAGTAATACTGTCTCAAAATATGTCGCTATAGGCAACAGCTTAACGGCGGGTTATCAATCCGGAGCGCTGTTTGAAGATGGACAGACGTACAGTTTTCCAAATTTGGTCGCGCGCCAATTGAAAATGGCAGGCGCACCTCTCGGAAATTTTGAGCAACCAATATGGGGAAATCCAGGTAACTACGGTGCGAATGGAAAATCTGCACGAATGGAGATTCTTGGTTTTTATAAAGATCCGACGACGGGTCAAATTCTGCCAAGCATTGGATCAGCAGGATTAACTCCGGGTGTTGCAAAGAATCTCAATTTACAACGTGTGTATGATAATCTTGGAATTCCGGGTGCAAAGATCGGTGATTTTTTTGATACAACAGATTTCATTGCCAAAAGTACTGCCACATTTAATCCTTTTTATGCTCATGTCTTACGCAGCGCTGCGTTTGGAAAGAATACATACCAGCAGGCTAAATCTCTCAGCCCAGACTTGATTACTTTTTGGCTCGCAAACAACGATGTTTTG
>JAQUOA010000034.1:5403-10962 GCA_028749215.1 Bacteroidota bacterium | reverse complement strand
GCGCCGTTGGCGAAGTTTGCAAAGGGTTCTGCGGTCCATCCGTTTATTTCACTTGATGCAATACAAAATATTCGGACGCTCTATCACGAATAAAAAACATTCTTCGGTTGTCAAAAACTCCTGGGCAATTACTCAGGAGTTTTTATTTTAAATAAGATTAAATCTGAATAGCAATGCGAAGTAAAGAAAGAAAAGGATTTTTATTCAGAAAATAATTTGTCATATTTAGACAATAAAAACATTGCTTGTATAAATAAGAAAAACCACCAATTCATGAACTCTGAATTAGCCGAACATCCGTTGCACACACCGGTAGAGAGAATTTTTGAAGCTGTTCAGCACCTCAAACTCGAGATCGCCTTCACTGTTCTTTGCCTCGTTTTTATTCTCTCCAGCATTACAGTGGAGCATTTCCACTATGGTAGCACTGTTATTTTTGTCATTAATATTCTTTCGTATGGTGTGGGCGGATGGTTTGGAGTGCAGAAAGCGTATGAAAGCCTTTCGGAAGGAAAATTCAACGTCGATTTGTTGATGATCATTTCAGCGATTGGTGCCGCAACCATCAACCAATGGCATGAAGGCGCAACGCTTCTCTTTCTCTTCTCGCTCTCAAATGTCTTACAGGAATACGCGCTTGACCGGTCACGAAATGCCATCAAGGCTTTGCTTAAACTTCGGCCGAATGTTGCCACGGTAGTGCGGAACGGGAAAGAAATTCCCGTTGACATTAACGACCTTAAAATTAATGATCACGTTGTTATCCGTCCGGGTGAAAATATTCCGGTAGACGGAACAATTGTTATTGGGCAGTCTGATGTCAATCAAGCTTCCATCACGGGTGAATCTGTGCCGGTAGAAAAAAATATCGGAGACGGAGTCTTTGCAGGTACCATGAACGGAAGCGGGGCTTTGGAAGTGATGGTGACAAAACTTGCCACCGATTCGACACTCTCCCGCATTATTCAGTTGGTAGAATCGGCACAACATCAGCGTGCCCGCACCCAGCGCTTTCTGGACACATTTGAGTCGTACTATGCCATCGGCGTCATTGTGTTCACTATCTCGCTGATTTTTGTTCCGTGGATTATTCTGGGAAGTGAATTTGTTTCCACATTTTACAAAGCGATGGTCGTGCTTGTGGTTGCTTCTCCCTGTGCACTCGTCATATCAACGCCGGCATCAATTCTCTCGGCAATTGCCAATGGCGCGCGGCGCGGAATTTTGTATAAAGGGGGCGCATACATGGAAAAGATGTCCGAAGTGCGTGTCGTCGCCTTTGATAAAACCGGGACACTGACTCAAGGTAAAATGCACGTTACTAATGTGTATGTATCAAAACAAAACAGCCCTCAATCGTACACAGAAAATAATCTTATAGCACTCGCGGCATCACTTGAAAGCCGTTCTGAACATCCCATTGCAAAAGCGGTCATGGACGAGGCACTTCAACACCGGCTCCCGCTTCCCTCAATGACAAACTTTGCAGCATTACCTGGACGCGGCGTTCACGCAATCTCTGAAGGATTTCTCACATGGATTGGCGGCTATAGAATGTTTGAAGAACACGGTGAAGTGATTCCCAATGATATTCTTGCACAAAAAGAAAAATATGAATCTGAAGGAAAGAGTGTACTGATTGTTCATCGTGAACTTGGTCGATCCGGCGATACAGGCATTCACGAAGAAGAAGGCGGCTGGCTAGGTTGTATCGCTGTTGCAGATATTGTTCGTCCCGACGCAAAACAAACCATTGCCGAATTAAAAAGAGTCGGTATTATTCGAACCGTAATGCTTACCGGCGACAACGCAAAAGTGGCTCAAACCATTGCAACTCAAGCCGGCGTCGATGAATTCTATGCCGATCTTTTACCGGAACAAAAAGTCAGTGTGCTGCGGATGCTTGAACAAAAATACGGTCCCGTAGCAATGGTTGGCGACGGGGTGAATGATGCACCGGCTCTTGCAACTGCTTCGGTCGGTATTGCCATGGGCGCCGCCGGCACAGACGTTGCCATGGAGACCGCTGATGTTGTGTTGATGGCAGATAAACTTTCGAACATTCCGTACGCTGTCGGATTAAGCCGCAGGGCCCGAAGAGTAGTGTGGCAAAATATTATTTTTTCTATGTCCGTGATTGCTGTGCTTGTCATCAGCGCTTTAGGATTATCCCTGCCGCTGCCTCTTGGCGTTGTGGGACATGAGGGAAGTACGCTGATTGTCGTCGCGAATGGTTTACGTTTATTGCGGAAATAAGTGTTTTTCAAAGCGGTGCATTATTTTTCTGCTTCAATTTTTGGAGAACTTCGGAACCTTTCTTATATTGTGTATGAAAAGCCTCACGCCGAGGTGGTGGAATTGGCAGACACACCAGCCTTAGAAGCTGGCGCCTTACGGCATTAAGGGTTCAAGTCCCTTCCTCGGCACAAAAAAACCTGCGTAAGAAAGATGTACGATACCTTGCATAATTTTTGATCTTCCCTTTCCTCACAATAATGCTCCCTGTACATTACACACTCTTGTAGGAGATTTCCCGGTGGTATTTATTACGGTATTGGACCGGTGATAGGCCGGTAATTTTTTTAAAGGTATTACGGAACGCTTTCGTATCTGCATACCCGACTTTGTACATCACCTCATTCACATTTTCACGCGACGATTCTAGACTAATTTTTGCTGCTTCAATTTTTACGCGCTGAATATATTCCACTACCGTATTGGATGTAGCTTTTTTAAATCTCCGTTCAAGATTCCTTCTTCCAATGGCAACCATCGATGCCAATTGATCCACCGTTATTTTCCTGTTGAAATTATTTTCAATATACTCCTGCGCTTTTTTTATCGGTTCATCTTCGTGATCTTTTTGACCTTTGAACATGATGAATGAAGACTGATTGTCGCGATCAATTTCTATTTCGTAATATTTTGCAATTTGCACAGCCAGATCACGGCTCGTGTATTTTTCGACAATATAGAGAAGAAGATTCCAAAAAGAATTTGCTCCGCCGCTGGAATATATTCCCTGTTCGTCGGTAATGACTTTGTCGGAGGCAAGATGAACATCCGGAAACATTTTCCTGAAATCATTCTGGGCAATCCAGTGCGTTGAACACTTTTTCCCTTTCAGCAAACCTGTGGCGGCAAGCAAAAATGATCCCATACACAAACTGGCTACTTCTGCCCCGCCGATATACTGTTTATTGATCCACGGAAAAAAATCTTTGTTTATGGAAATTACTTTTTCCATCATCCCGTTCACAGGCGGAATGATAATGAGATCCGTCTTTTCCACCTCCGAAATTGCATGGTTAGGCTGAACGGTAAACAATTTATCGTAGATGCGTGCTTCCCTGGTAAGCCCAACCAACTTTACATTGAACAAAGCCGGTTTGCCTTTGCTCTCCAAAAATGTATTTGCTATCGTAAATGTCTTAAATGCGCCTTCAATACATCCTAAGACCGCGGCGCCTTGCGGAACGAGTATGGAGATATGTTTCATGGGTTAATGATAAAAAAAGCTGATGTCGTAATCAACCCCCTAGAATGCCGTATTTACACCACGTGGAATTGAGATAACGACGCTATATTTATCCACTAAAAGTATTATAAGCAATCCAAATAGTCGAATCATTGAACCAATTGGCATCGATGTGCAACAGACTGAGAAAAAAAATGTTTTCACTTGGCATTAGATTATTCGTGTCCATTAGCGTGAATTCGTGGATAAAAATTTATGCGTTTATTGCACAAACCATTTTCTTCAAAAAATAAGGGATGAAATAATGGAAATATATCACTTGAAAGATAACATAAAAGTATTTTGCGTCCGTGCCAAATCTTTTCCTGATGGAATTATGCAGGCGCATGATACATTATATTCTCTGGTCACTTTCTCATCTCAACGAAGGCACTTTGGAATCTCACAGCCGGTTAATGGTGTCATTGTGTACATCGCCGCTGCGGAAGAATTGCACGGAGGCGAAGCGGAAAAATTTGGATGTGAAACCTTTGTGGTGAAGAGTGGAAATTACATCAGCCGGTTAATCAAAGACTATGCAAACAACATTCGTCAAGTTAATGCAACTTTTCAAAAGTTCATAGCCCGACCGGACATCGACCCTAAGGGCTGCTGCGTTGAGTGGTATCTGAATGAAAAAGATGTTCGGTGCATGGTGAGATTAACTAAATAAATCAATGAAAAAATAATATTATGGAACATGAGAAAAATAAAATTATAAGTGTTAATTTCTTTCTTTAAGAAATTTTTAAAATAAATTATAAGAGGGGTACAATAATATGAGAAAAATAATCGTTTCATCATTTATTACATTAGATGGAATAATACAAGCACCTGGTGGATCTGAGGAAGATTTTAAATATGGCGGCTGGAGTGCACCTTATTATGACGAAGTTGTTGATAAGATTCTGGAAGAACAGAAAAAAAAACCTACAGACCTTCTTTTGGGTAGAAAAACATTTGAGATTTTTGCCTCTTTCTGGCCCGAACACGAAGACATTTGGCCAGGTATCAATGATATGACAAAGTACGTCATGTCCAACACCCTGACTAAGTCTGATTGGAAAAACTCAGTTTTCCTCAAAAGCTTGGCAGATATTGAAAAGCTCAAAAAAATAGATGGCCCAGACTTGAACGTTAGCGGCAGCGGTCAGCTCATTCAGCTGCTACTTAAGAATGATTTAGTAGACGAACTCTGGCTCCTCATTCACCCTTTGACGCTCGGTACGGGAAAGAAGTTGTTTGACAATGGTACGATTCCAGCGGCATTTAGGCTAACGGAGAGTTTGGTTTCGCCAACCGGAGTGATTATTGCCAATTACAAGCGAGCTGGAGAAGTCAAGGCCGGTACTATTGGATCTTAAGCAGAAATAAAATGAGAAAAAATAATAAATTACAAGAGGAGGTTAATTAACGTGAGAAAATTAATTGTGTTATCAATGATGACATTAGATGGAGTAATGCAAGCACCTGGCGGACCTGAGGAAGATGAATCAGGCACTTTCAAATATGGCGGTTGGTCTGCACCGTATGGTGATGAAGTTGGTGGTGAGGTGGTGCAAAAAGAGCTGAAACAACCTGCAGATTATCTTTTGGGCAGGAAAACGTTTGAGATTTGGGCTTCATTCTGGCCTAACCATGCAGACATTTGGCCTGGCATCAACGATGGCACAAAATACGTCATGTCCAATACCATGAAAAAGTCAGATTGGAAAAACACTATATTTATCGAAAGACTCGAAGATATCAAGAAACTTAAAAAATCAGAAGGTTCTGACATTCAAGTGTGGGGCAGCAGTAAGCTTGTTCAACTGTTACTGAAGAATGATTTAGTAGACGAACTCTGGCTCAAAATTTACCCCGTGACTCTTGGGACGGGAAAAAAGTTGCTTGACAATGGCACGATTCCGGCAGTATTTACATTAACAGAGAGTTTGGTTACACCAACCGGAGTGATCATTGCCAAATACAGGCGAGCTGGAGAAGTCAAAACAGGTACTGTTGGCGAATAAGAAGAACTTAAAAAAAAATTATGCTCCGAC
>JAQUOA010000034.1:0-5303 GCA_028749215.1 Bacteroidota bacterium | reverse complement strand
TATGACATATTCATATTTCATTACGCACGGAAATAAGGCTGCAATTAACGGCAAAATGCAAATCGTTTCCAAAGCATACTCCTTTTGCAATATTTATGAACTAGATAAGTTCAAAAAACGGGAAAGTAAAACTCATTACGTCGTATAAGATTGAAACCGGTTTATAATTAGTAAAAATATTTGCTTTACCCCTTGACTTTTATTTGTTCAGTTATTAATATGTAACCAAACGGTTACATATAAGACGAAAGAATAATGAGAAGAGATGTTTTTCAGGCAATAGCAGATCCAAACAGAAGAGCAATTATCAGTTTGCTGGCAGTACAGCAAAAAATGAATGTAAACGGTTTGGCAGAAAAATTTAAAATCAGCCGACCGGCGATTTCAAAGCATATTAAAATTCTTTCCGAGTGCGGCTTGGTGGTCACCAGCCGGCAAGGAAGAGAAAAATATTGTGAAATGAAATTTCAGAAATTGACTGAAGTTTCAGACTGGGTTGAACAATACAGAAAATTTTGGGAGGAGAAGCTTGATGCACTAGACAGTTATTTAACCGCTCTCCAAGCTCAAGAAAAGAACTTTGCAAGAAAAAAGAAATGATTTTTTTACGCAAAAGGAAGATGAGTTTATCCGATAAAATTTAATCACTAACAGCGGAGGTTACAAAATGACGGATGAGAAAGCAACACCGAGCGCAATAAAGGAAGATCTAGTTGTTAAACGCATCATCGATGCGCCGGTTAAACTTGTTTGGAAGGCGTGGACTGACCCTAAGCAAGTTATGAAATGGTGGGGACCAAAATATTATACATCTCCATCCTGCACAATCGATTTTCGCGTAGGGGGACAATATATCTTCTGCATGCGCGCACCAAAAAGTCAGGGAGGCCAGGATTCATACGTATCCGGTATTTATAAAAAAATTGTGCCGATGGAGCGATTGGAATTTACGCAAGGATTGTCAGACAAAGATGGAAACAGAATTGATCCCGCATCAATAGGAATGCCGCCGGATTTTCCAAAAGAATTTCTTACCACAATCGTTTTCAAAAAAATAAAACATGATATGACTGAGTTGATCATTACTGAATATGGCTGGACACCCGGTCACATGTATGTTTACTCGCTTGCCGGAATGCATCAGTGCATTGACAAATTGGCTGAAAGTCTGGTGTAATGAATATGAAAACAGAAGCACCAAAGCCTTTGGATAGAGAGCAAGTAACAGAGCATATTAAAAAACTCGATCCTGCTGTGGGAAAAATAGTCGAAATGTTACGAAAAATTATTTTAAGCACCGACAAAGAAATCGGCGAGCATATTAAATGGAACAATCCGGCATTTTATTATACCGGTGAGATGAAGCCTTTTAAACCAAAAGAACATAAGCGAGAAATTATTGTATTCAATCTATTTAAAGGAAGAATAATGCTTGTCTTCCCAGGCGGCGCAAAGGTAAATGATACATCGGGATTGCTCGAAGGAGAATATAAGGATGGCAGAAGAATTGCAATCTTTAAAGACTTGAACGATGTGAAATCAAAAAAACTTGCATTACAAAGTGTAATCACGAAATGGCTAACCCTAATAGATAAATAATGAAAGGGGACACTATGAAGCGTCTGATTCTAGCTATTATTGCTGCAATTTTAATCAATGGAATTTTTGCGACTGCTGTTGACGAAGTTTTTCATGCCATCGGTGTGTATCCCCCACATGGCACGCCATATTTTGATACCGATTTATTTCTTTTGGCGTTGAGTTATCGTGTCATCATAACAATATTTGCCGCATATATTACTGCGATGATTGCAAAAGAGAAAGCGAAAACAGCGTTATGGTTTACGGGAATATTGGGAGCTGTTCTTTGGCTTGCCGGCACGATTGCGATGCATGGGATGGGACCAACCTGGTATGGAATTGTGGGTGCAGCAACATCTCTTCCGCTGGCGCTATTTGGCGGTGAATTGTATAAACGCCGATTACAAAAATTATCAACTTCACTCTAAATAAGTGTTAGGGATAAAATTATGAACAATGAGCCTTTTGTTATCGATCGCACGTACAACGCACCGATTGAAAAAGTGTGGAGGGCGATTACTGACAAGAATGAAATGAAACAATGGTATTTCGCTCTAGCGGAATTCAAAGCTGAAGTCGGTTTTGAATTTCAATTCACCGGCGGTCCGTCACTGGAAAGACAATATTTACATCTCTGCAAAATCACCGAAGTAGTTCCAGGCAAAAAATTAACGTACAGCTGGCGGTATGACGGTTATAAGGGAATTTCTTTCGTCACATTTGAATTATTTAGTGAGGGAACAAAAACACGAGTGAAACTGACTCATGCCGGCTTAGAGACATTTCCGATGGAAAATCCAGATTTTGCGGCGAAAAATTTTGTAGAGGGATGGACAGATCTTATCGGAAGATCATTGAAGGAATTTGTGGAGAAATTATAACCACAGAGACTCAAAGTCACAGAGGGCACAAGTCCACGTCATGCCGGCGTACGCCGGCATGACACTAAAAAAATAGTTTCTACAACTTGTCAACTTTTTTCTGTATCGCCTTTTTGTCATTTTCTGTTTTTGTCAGTAGCAACGCTTTGGCGAAATGTTCTTTTGCTTTGGCGTCATCGAGACCGGAATACAATTCTCCCAACAGTGTGAAATAGAAATGATTGTCTGGCAGTTTTAATTTCTCAGCTTCAATAATTGCTTCCTGTTTTCCGTTTGCCCTGGAAAGCGCAAATGTCCTGTTCAATGCAGCGATGGGAGAATATTCGATTTGCAGTAATTGATTGTATAGCTGTAGAATATTTTCCCATTTTTCTTTTGTGTCTTCTTTTTGCGTGTGCCAGTATGCAATAGCGGCTTCCAAATGATATTTTGAAAGTTTGCTCCCGGTTGCAGCGTGGTGTAAAAAATATCCGCCCCGGCTTATCAGTTCGGCATTCCAAAGATTTGTGTCCTGATCTTGATACAACACAAGCTCGCCATTTTGATCTATACGTGCATCAAACCGTGATGCATGGAAACACATCAGCGCAAGGAGGGCATTCACTTGAGGTTTGTTTGTCTGTTCGTTTTCGATAAGCATGGTGCACAGCCGCATCGCTTCAAAGCAAAGGTCTTTTCGAAGTGTCGCGTTTTGACTTGTGGAATAATATCCTTCACTGAACAGTAAATAGATTGTTGTTAAAACGGTTTCTAATCGCTTATCAATCTCAGCCGGATTTGGAAACTCAATAACGATTTTTTCTTCACGAAGTTTTATTCTTGCGCGAAATAATCGCTTGTTGATCGTTTCTTTATTTGTGAGGAATGCGTCGGCAATTTCTTCTATGCCGAATCCGCAGAGAATGCGGAGCGATAAACCGACTTGTGATTCCGGTGGAATGGAAGGATGACAGATGGCAAACATCATCTGCAATTGACTGTCGTTGATATTGTGCGGAGAAAGATCGATTTCTTGTTCGGAAAAACTTGAAGCGGTGTTTTGTAATTCAGGAGTAACGTTCTTTTCAAAAACCGAATGGCGCTGCAGATAATTCTTCGCTTTATTCTTTGCAACAGTGTATAACCATGCGGTTGGATTCGGCGGTACTCCTTCATATCCCCACGTTTGTGCCGCTGTCAGAAACGTGTCGCTTGCAATATCTTCAGCAGTTTCTATCTGATCAAAACCAAAACGCCTGACCAGGACCGAAACGATTTTCCTGTACTCCGTCCTGAACAGATGCGGTATGAGTTCTTCGTTTGCCATAAGTATGGGGAGTTTCAGGATTCAAGATTCCAGATGAAGTGTACCGTTACCTGAAACGCATAATAAGAAGCATCCCGCTTCGCTGTCTGAGCAATACTCAGACCCTTAGCGCACCGCGGAATCCCCGAACGGCATAGTAAGATTCCGCACCGTTGTGATACACAAAGATATGATCGTAGCGGCGATCGCAAAAAAGGGCGCCGCCGAGTTTTCTAATCTCAGCAGGTGTTTTCACCCAGCTGGACGTTTTCATATCGAACTCTCCAAGCTCCTGCAACTCCCGATATTGTTCTTCCGATAAAAGCTCAATGCCCATGGCGGCTGCCATATCAACGGCGCTGTTTTTCGGTTTGTGCTCTTTCCTCGAATCCAGCGCTTCCCTGTCGTAACAAAGACTTCTGCGCTCGTTAGGACTTTCCTCAGAGCAATCAAAAAAAATACACTCATTCTTCTTTTTATCATAACCGACAACATCCGGTTCGCCGCCGGTTCTTTCCATTTCATTCAGCGACCACAGTTTTTCACTCTTTGTTCCCAGGTTTGCTTGCACTTTCGCCCAATCAAGATCTTTATGGCGGTTCATGTTTTTCTCAAAACGGACTTTTAATGTTCTGAGAAGTGCGGCATGCTGTTCTGACGTTATCTTTTTTGCATTGCTTTTCATGTTGTTCATACTTTCTATTGTTTGACTGAAATTATTTTTCTATCAGCAGGCCTGAAGTACCACGACACCGCCGTTAGAACGAGCAGAAACAGTGACGGAAACAATTCTACTGCAGGATCACCGACAGCGATGTGTGAATACATCGCTCCTGTCATGATAAAGAAAAAACCAGCATACGTCCATTCCTTAAGCAACGTGAATTTTGGGACAAGTATTGCAACAACTCCTGCCATTTTCCAAACACCGAGGATTGTCAGCACATAAAGAGGATAGCCCAAATGTGCGATCATGTCTGGACCTCCTTGTCCATTAAATTTGAATAACTGTCCCAACCCGGTAGATACCATTCCTAATGCGAACCAGAGAGTTGAAACCCAATAGATGATTTTATTTCTCTTTATCATACTGTATTATTTTACCCTTTCTTTTTAACTATTTCCGCCCGTTTTTAGCACCAGCCGCACTTCCACACTGCCCGTTTTGCTTTGTATAATGGGGCACCCTTTTGCCATCTCGGCTGCTTCAGTAAGAGATTCTGCTTTCACGAACATGTAGCCGCCGAGAGTTTCTTTTATCTCAACATATGGTCCGTTAGTGACAACATTGTTTGGTTTGACAACGCTCCCGTCGATTCCTAGTTGTTTGCCGCTGTCAACAAACTTATTTTGAGTGGCAATGCCGCTGATCCAATCCTGCCACTGCTTGTAATCCATTTTTGGATTATGCCATGCTTCTTCCAGGTTTGTAAATCTGAATATCAACATGAATTCTTTCATAGCCGTACTTTCTTTCTAATATAAATATGCCTCTCGCAAAGCCGCTAAGACGCAAAAATATTTAGAGAAGGGATTCTTGGCGTCTTTGCGAGAAA
>JAQUOA010000033.1:9998-18495 GCA_028749215.1 Bacteroidota bacterium | reverse complement strand
GCCGTTTTTAAAAAACTGTAAAGAAAATAATCCGGAAAAAAAGTTACCGGTTTATCAATCATGTGCACATAGTGGCCGGCAAGGTCAAGCGACGGCATGGCGCTTCCCCATGCCTCAAGTACCCTGGCGTCCGAGCGCTTTACTTCCAAACGTGCGGATTCAAGTTCGGGATTTTGTTTGACAGCTAATCGGACGGCATCTTCAAGAGAAATTTTTTGGGGCGGCACTTGCGCGTATGCAAAAGAAAACAAAAATAACGGGAATAGTTTTTTTAGGGGCAGTGAAATTTTTTGAAACATATTCATAATTTCCTCTTGGAGTAGAATGAAGTTGATCCCTGAGAAAAGAAGAAAAGCGTGGGTGCCGTGTGATCGGATTTTCTTTGCGCAGTGAATCATGGTGCGCTGAGATTTGTTTTGGTTGTTTTAAAATACTCAAAAGTTGTTTGAGATAAACCAATTTCTTTTTGAAACGATTGCTTATTTTAGTGATAACGGATTTATTTGTCTTGAAATTCAAAAAAAGAAATTGCAACATTAGATGTCAGGCATTTATGAATAGTCATTTTTGCAAGATGCCTGGCTTCGTGCCAAAATTTTTTTGGCAGACGGCGTGTGGAGAAAGTATTTTACCAAAAAATTGTTTGCAATGTAAACAAAAGTTGTTCTTTTGAACGATGGACCGAACAGGCGGTTTTAGATTTGTTTTTCGAGCCATGCTTCTCTACCTTTTATTGGTCAGAAATACTTTGGTAGATTTTAGGAAGCCTTCATTTGCAAGAGTGTAAAAAATAATTCATGAAGAAAAAGAAAATACTTATTGTTGAAGATGAAAAAGCGGTTGCTCGCGATCTGCATGATATTTTTTGTGCAGTTCCATACGCAGTAATAATTTCAACGGGAAAACAGTCGGTTCAGACTGCCGTAAAGAAAAACCCCGACGTCATTCTCATGGCAATTACTTTAAAAGGAAAAATGAATGGCATTGAAGCTGCTCAAAAGATATTAGAAGTAGTGGACGCCCCGCTTATTTTTCTCGCTTCAACTTCCGATCTAAAAAAACTGCAACGAGCAAAAATAGCTGATCCGTATGGCTATATACTGAAGCCGTTCGATAAACGTGATGTCCGTGCGGCCGTTGAAATTGCCCTCTACAAGCATAAAGCTGAAGAAGAGCTTCGAGAACAGCGCCGCTGGCGTTCAACAATCCTGCGCAGTATCGGCGACGCGGTTATTGCAACCGATAAAAAAGGTCATGTGATATTCATGAATATCATCGCTGAAACGTTGACTGGATGGAAAGAGAGGGATGTGATTGGCAAAAAATTATCGGATGTCTTTATTGTTATTAACGAAGAGACCGGGAAGAAACTTCCGAATCCCGCGGCCCGTGTTATTAAAAATCGTCATCCTTTGAGTTTGACGAATCATACTATCCTTGTTGCCCGAAATGGATCACGCACGTACATCGAAAATTCCGGCGCACCAATTTTTGATGAATCGGGAAAGATATCCGGGGTGGTGTTGACATTCCGTGATGTAACGGAGAGGCGGCGAGTGCAAGATATTCTCAATACCAACGAACGCCGCTTTCGTGCGTTGGTCGAAAAAAGTACTGAAGCTGTTTCAATTGTCGATACGGATGGTACTATTCAATATACAACCAATACAACAACGGCTGTTCTTGGATATCCGGCGGAAGAATTTATTGGGAAAAAGATCTACGGATTTATTCATCCCCATGAGCAAGCGTTATACAAAAGTATTTTTCCCAAAATTCTTCAACAGCACGGGAAAGGGATACCGTTGCAGTTCCGGTTTCGACATAAGTTTGGTGGTTGGCGCTGGTTAGATACAATGAGCACAAACCTCTTAAACGATCCTGCTGTGAACGGCATTGTCGTAAACTTTCGGGACTTTACGTACAGAAAAGAAGCCGAAGAGAGACTCAGCCATATCAATAAACGTCTCGATTTAATTTCACGTGTCACTGGGGAGGTGATTGGATCACTTCCAATCCAAGAGCAAATTCAAGAGATGGCCGCACAAGTAAAGAACGCGTTTGATGTTGACACTGTCATTGTTCGCCTTGTGAACGATGAAGAGTCGAATCTGCTTGCTGCTGTTGGTATTGTAGAAAATCAGATTACGAAAAAGCTTCCGTCGCGATACGGCTTGTCGGGGTTGATTTTATCAAGCAGGCATGCGATTGCCATCAAGAATCTTACTGAACAATTTGACGACCTGTATGCGCAAAGCCTTCACGTTGAAGATAAGACCCGGTCTACATTCTTATCATGCGCCGGAGCCCCGCTTCTCATCGGGCACACCGTCATTGGTACTATTGGTTTGTACACTCGGACAACGCAAAGAGAATTTACCTCAACGGATCTTGAACATCTTCAAATTGTGGCCAATCATATTGCCGTTGCAGCCGCCAACGACCGCCTCTTCAAAGAAATTCGCGAACAAAATATTGAATTGGGGAAACATATTGAAGAACAGGCTAAAATTGAAAACCTTCTCCGTGAAAGCGAAGAACGATACCGTGCATTGGTGGAATATTCGCCGAATGCAATTGCGGTGCATGTAAATGGTATTGTGAAATTTGTGAACCAAGCAGCGATTACGTTAGTTGGGGCGACTTCTTCGGATCAGTTGATTGAGACGAATGTCATGCAGTACGTTCATCCTGATTATCGTTCCTTAGTATCGGCACGAGTATCGGCAGTCTATTCCAACGAAGCAGTCCCCAGTATTGAACAAAAGTGGGTACGTCTCGATGGTTCGATTGTTGACGTAGAAATTGTTTCAATCCCATTTCTTTATCAAGGCCAGAATGCTGCGCAAATTATTGCACGAGATATTACGGAGCGCAAGAGGGCAGAAAAAACATTGCAGGAAAGCGAGGAAAAATACAGGTTACTGGCTGAAACGGCAAAGGATATTATCGTTGTCTATAATATTCATGGAGATATTTCCTACATCAACAGAACAGGATTAGAGTACTTTGGTTTTGCGAAAGAGCAGTATTTCAATAAAAATCTGTTCGATTTTATACCCGAAGAGTACCATGACCAACTTCGACACAACTTTGGAGAAAAGGTAGAAGGATTTCTGGGTTCGCGGTTATTTGAAATAGAAATCATTTCGACCAATGGTAGACGCATTCCAGTTGAAGTAAGCAGCAATCCAATTGTGCTTGATGGTGAATTAGTGAATTTCCTTTCCATTGCCCGTGACATCACGGAACGCAAACAAGCCGAAGAGGCACTTCTCGAATCGGAATTGCGGTTTCGTTCGCTGTTTGAAAATGCAAAGGATGCGGTCTTCATTATTGATACTAAGACAGGCGTCATTGTTGATGCCAACGCTGAAGCAGAAAAACTTTTATGCCGGCCGCGCACGGAAATTATAGGCTCTCATCACACACAGCTCCATCCGCCGGGCCGTGTCGATGAAGCAATGAGTATTTTCAGAGAACAGATTCTCACATTAGGAGAACATCCCATTGAGTTTGAAGTAATTGATGCCAATCATAAGATCATACCGGTAGAAATAAAATCTAGCGTCATTCGTTTGGATGACAATAGAATTGTTGCCCAGGGAATTTTTCGGGATATCACGGAACGCCGTCAGGCAGAAGAGACAATTCGCAAAAGCGAGCAGAAGTATCGTACACTTTTTGAAGAATCGAAAGATGGTATCTACATCAGCACCGATGGAGGAAAATTTGTCGATGTTAATCCGGCGTTGGTAGATATTCTTGGATATGCGTCAAAGGATGAATTATTGAATGTTGATATCAATACCGACATCTATTTTCGTCCTGTTGACCGTGACAAATTTAGACAAGCTATTGACGCTGCATCGTACGTGAAAGACCTCGAATTGTCTCTGCGCAAAAAAGATGGTATGGAAGTAAACGTACTGTTAACGTCAACAGTTGAACGCGGACCGGATAATACCGTACTCTACTACAGCGGTACTATTCGTGATATCACCGTGCGAAAACGTTTGGAACAGCAGTTGATTCAAGCCCAAAAAATGGAAAGTATCGGTACTCTTGCGGGTGGCATTGCACACGATTTCAACAATCTCTTAGCGATGATTTTAGGAACGGCAGAACTTCTCAAATTTAAAGCTGCGGATAATCCGTCAATTATTTCGTACATTAAAAAAATTATTGATGCATCAGAACGGGGTGCGTCAATTTCACGGCAGTTGTTATTATTTGCCCGGCCTGAACAAGCTGAACTAAAACCGCTGTCAATCGCCGGTGTCGTCGAAGAAGTGCATGATTTCCTCAACCACTTTTTCCCAAAAAATATTACACTATCATGTGTCATTGATGAAAAATTGGCAATCATTATGGGGGACAGCGGGCATGTGCATCAGGCAATTGTGAATCTTGCCTTGAATGCCAAAGATGCAATGCCGAATGGTGGTGCATTGACGCTGGGATTGCATGTGGTGAAAGGGACCGTGGTTAGGAAACGAATTCCGGCTGCCGAAAACCGTGAGTACATTGCCGTTACTATCCGCGATACCGGCGTTGGTATGGATGAGGAAGTACGGGGAAGAATTTTTGAACCGTTCTTTTCTACGAAGGCACGCGGCAAAGGAACCGGACTAGGGCTTGCTATCGTTCATGGAATTGTAACGCTCCATCACGGGTTTGTTGATGTAGAGACAGAAAAAGGAAAGGGAACTTCTTTTGCATTATATTTCCCTTTATTTGCGATTGCAGAAATGCACCCGAAAGAAAAGAAAGAACTTATGACGCAATCACATCATGAAACCATTTTAGTCGTAGACGACGAGGAAATGCTGCGGGATATTTTGTTTGAAAGCCTCCAGGATCAGGGGTACCATGTTCTTTCCGCCGTTGATGGATACGATGCATTGCAAATGTATGAACAGAATAAAACGGCAATAACACTCGTCATTACAGATTTAGGGATGCCGAATATGGGAGGAGAAGAATTGTTTGAGAGATTAAAGAAAATAACACCCAGCGTGAAAGTGATTGTCTCATCAGGATTTTTAGACACATCAACAAAGTCGGATCTTTTACGGCGCGGCATAAAGGATGTTCTTGCAAAACCATATCGGTTTGATACAATCTTCTCCACGATCCGAAGGGTTATAGATACCCAGTAACATGAAAATTCTTATCACCGGCGGCACGGGATTTATTGGCACCCATCTGCTTCATCAACTCACCAAAACATCGAACGATATTGTTCTTCTCACGCGTTCAGCTCCAAGCAGACATGTCTTTCATACTGCAAACGTGCGTTGTGTGCAATGGGATGCAAAAACTTTCGGCGTATGGACAGAAGAATTACTCGATGCCGATGTTGTCATCAATCTTATTGGCAAAAATATATTTGAACAAAGGTGGAATAAGAAAGTAAAAAGAGAATTAGCTGAAAGCCGTGTTCATGCAACGCAACTGCTGGTGGAAGCGATGCGTCAACACAAGCACAAACCCCATGTCTTTGTTTCGGTTTCTGCCGTGGGATACTACGGTGACACCGGTGAAGAACCGGTCATCGAAACGTCGCCTGCCGGGAAAGATTTTCTTGCTCAACTTGTTCTTGCATGGGAAACGGCGGCATTGAAAGCTGAACTCGATGGTGTTCGTGTTGCACTTCCTCGCGTTGGAATTGTTCTGCATAACAACAGCGATATTATTCAACGGTTGCTCCTGCCGTTTCGGATGTTTGTCGGAGGATGGATCGGGAGCGGGAAGCAATATATGTCATGGATTCATGCAGACGATGTCGTGAGGGGAATTCTGTTTGCGATTGAGAATACACAAGTTGCGGGGGCTTTCAATTTGGTTTCACCGCAACCGGTACAATCGAAAGAGTTTTCCCGGATTTTCGGGAAAATTCTCCATCGTCCATCATGGATTCCCGTTCCAACAATTCTTTTGAAAATTTTCTTTGGAGAAGTTTCCGAAGTAATTACGACAGGTCAAAAGGTTGTTCCTCAAAAATTATTGCGCTTCGGTTTTCAATTTTCATTTCCCACTCTGGAATCGGCTTTACGACAGATTCTTTCGTAGATGTCGCATGTGTGGCGCTGTTGACGCTTTTATTTATTAACAAAATGTAAAGTTCTTGCAAAGGGTAAATCTATATTGCGTCTCAATCAGTTTTCGCTTAATATACTTATGCGTAACAGGCCAAACTTTCATTTTCCATTGATCAAACTTTACATCGCATGAGACTTGGATATGCATTTCTTTTGATATGTTGCATGATGATTGGCTGCATCGATGATGTGCCTCATGATAATCCATTGGATCCGCTTTCGCCTAGCTTTAAAAAGATAGGAAGCCTCAGCGGACACGTTATTATTGCCAATCAAACAACAGGCGTTGCAGGGGCAGATATCAGCGCTATTGATGATGGAATTTCAGTCACGACTGATTCTTTGGGAAATTTTTCGTTTGTACAATTATCGACTGGAACACACCGTTTTGTTTGCACGAAACAAAATTTTTCCAATGACACATTTTCTGTCAATATTCAATCCGGAGTGTCGTCTCAAGTGTTACGCAGTCTCAACGGCGCTCCCATTGTTCTCTCGCAAAAAATTCTCACCAGAAAAATTGACCAATACTTTCCAAGTCCGGAATATTTTGTTGAGATAGCGGCAAACGTTACGGACCCCAATGGCTTTAATGATCTTGTGACTGTTTGGTTTGCAGCAGATACTCTCCGTTTTCCTATGAGCTATTCTCCAACGTCAAGAAATTTTGAGGCAACACTTCTCAAGTCCAATTTCCCAACTAATACAATTCAATGGCTAGTTGGCAAACCGCTTCATATTATTTCAAGAGATACAAATAATGCGGTTAACATCAGCGATCCATTTTTTGTAACACGGGTGATTGAAAATGGAGCTACTCCAACCGATCCATCTCCATTTAACAATGATACAATAAAAATATCCCCATTTAGTTTTAATTGGACACCACCAAATGTCACATTCAATTATACATACACACTCACGGTATCGCGTATTATTAATGCAGGAATTCAATCGGTGGTGTGGACAAATAGTGGGATACATTCATTAACTCAAACCCAACAATATCCACCCGACGGAAGTACTCCATTATTACAGCCGGGGAATTATGTCTGGACAATTTCAGTGGTAGACGATTTTGGCAATTATGCTCGATCAAAAGAATCATCATTTGTGGTGCAATAAATGGAACAGGAAAAAGATAATTTCAACGCACTCTTCGACATTACCCGCACCATCAACTCTATCTTAGAGCCGGATGCGCTGCTGGAAAAAGTATTGGAAATTGCCATGACGCATCTTTCTGCGGAACGGGGCTTCGTGTTATTAGCAGATGAGAAGAGTGAATTGGGCTACACCGTTGTGGTTTTAAAAAATTTCAATTCAAAAAAAGCGAGCGACGAATTTGCGGCATCGTCATCAGTTGTCAAATCAGTATTGCACTCAGGAGAAGCGGTGTTAACATTTGATGCGTTGAGTGATGAACGATTTGAATCGTCCGTGAGCATTATCGCACAAAAAATTTTATCAATCATTTGCATCCCGCTGCGTGCGGGTGAACGGATTACCGGCGCCGTCTATTTAGACAGCAGTAAATCGCGCAAAGCTTTCACAGACGATGCCCTGAAGTTTCTTACCATCTTCGGACATCTTGCGGCAATTGCTATTGAAAATGCGCAGCGGTATTCAACATTAGAAGCGGAAAACAGACGCCTAAAAAATGAAGTGAACGTATCACACTTGTTCAGCAACATTGTCGGCACAAGTACGAAATGGAAAAAGGTGCTGGAAATTGCACAACGCGTGCTGGATGTGGACGTTGCCGTGTTGATTACCGGAGAAAGCGGGACAGGAAAAGAATTAATTGCGCGGGCAATTCACGACAACGGCACTCGCAAAGGAAAACCGTTTGTGGCAGTCAATTGTTCGGCATTGCCGGAAAATTTAATGGAGAGCGAATTGTTCGGATACGTGAAAGGTGCTTTTACCGGAGCGAATTCCGACAAAAAAGGATTAGTAGAAGTTGCCGGCGGAGGTACGCTGCTGCTTGATGAAGTCGGCGATCTTCCGTTAACTCTTCAGGCAAAAATTTTGCGGCTGTTGCAGGAAAAAGAATATCGCCGCGTTGGCGACACAACGAACCGTTCTACCAATATTCGAATCATGGCTGCAACGAACAAGGATTTGAAGGAAGAGGTCAAAGCCGGAAAATTCCGTGACGATTTATGGTTTCGATTGAATGTGATCAACATTCATCTTCCGCCGTTAAGGGAGCGGAAGGAAGATATTCCTCTTCTGACAAAATATTTTGTAAAACGCGCCGCAGAAAATTATCATCGCCCTATCGACGGTGTCAGTCCCGATGCGATGCAAGTGTTGCTCTCCAATCAATGGCAGGGTAACGTGCGAGAATTTCAAAACGTGATTGAACGAGCTGTTGTGTTGTGTAAAAA
>JAQUOA010000033.1:0-9898 GCA_028749215.1 Bacteroidota bacterium | reverse complement strand
CGTGGAGAAGAAATTGACGCACGAACAGATTTGTTTTCACTTGGCGTGACGCTGCTTGAAGTATTAACCGGAGAAAGGATTTTTGAAGGGTCTTCATACACCGAATGCATGAAAAAAGTGCTGGGCTTTAAGCCTGATGCGTTAGATAAATTTTCTGCGGTTGCATCATCGGAATTTATTCTGTTCTTGCAAAAGTTGATGCATCCTAAAAAAGAAGGACGCTATGCTTCAGCCGCTGAAGCACTCGGTGTGATTGGCGAAAAAAAATCGCCTCTTTTTTTAAAACCAAATATTTCCTCTCCCAAAAGGAAAAAAATACTGCTTCCAATTGGGGGTTTTGTCCTCATGCTTTTTATTATTTTTGGGTGGATGACATTATCGCGTCAGTCTCAGCCGCCCCGCATCGTATCAGACTCACTGTACCAATCATCAAAGGCTGATACGCAGAAGATATCGTTGACGGAAAATAAAAATGTTCAAGCTGCACCTTCCACAGGTCTTCCTGCTGTTAGGCAAGCCGGAGAGAAGGTGAAGAACACAGTATTGAATCATGATTCCGGGAAAGTTATTTTAACTAGCACTCCGTGGGGAAAAGTATTTGTGAACAATCAACTCATCGGAGAAACGCCGATGGCAAAGCCAATGATGCTTGCTGCGGGAAAGTACACGATCATGTTTACTCATCCTTTATTCGATCCCATTGTTAAAATAGTGAATGTTGAAGCCAATAGAGAAATTACGGTGGAAGGAAATTTTATTCAAAGCGCCGGCTATTTGTTCTGCAGCGCTGTTCCGTGGGCGGAAGTATACGTTGATGAACAGTACAAAGATACTACTCCACTCAGCAAGCCCATTTTACTCTCTGGAGGAAAACATACCGTGCGGTTGAAAAACTCTTCATTCGCAGACATTGTCCGGGAAATTTCAATTATGCCGCACGATACCACTCAACTGACAATTTCCTTTGCCCGATGATCACGAAAATAGTTACTTTTATCTTTTTCTTTTCTTCAGTGCTCGTTGCACAAAATGTTTCTGAGAGTGATTCAACATTGAAGTCTATTGAATCTCTCTACAACTCCGGGCAATATGTTTCGGCAGAACTTGACGCTCGCCGATTGCATGAAGAGCATGGACTCGCCGATTCGACCAAAGTTCAGATTGAAAAATGGATTGCATTCTCGCTCATTGCTCAAGGAAAAACTTCGTTGGCAAAAGAACGGTTCATTACGCTTCTCACTATCGATTCGAATTTTGAGCTCGACCCGATTCTTACTTCGCCAAAAATTATGACTGCGTTCAACGACGCAAAGACACAATATTTAGCACTGCGAAAATCTTCGCAAGATTCTGCCCGAACAACACTCATGCTGCAAGAGCAAATCAACTCTGTTACATATCGCTCCATCGTTTTTCCTGGATGGGAACAGCTTCACACCGGACGAACAACCACCGGATATTTTTTTCTTGGGGCTGGGGTTGCATCGCTTGGTGCAGGCGTGACATGTGAAGTTCTCCGAGCCGGTGCAAAGGATGATTACGCTAATGCTGTTGTTGCTTCAGATATCACATCAAAGTATAATTTGTACAACCGTTATCGGAAAGCTGAAATTTATTCATTCATCACCTTTGCCGTTCTATATCTTGCCTCTGAAATTGATGTCTTCACACCATCCTCAACCCCACATGTATCACTTCAATCCGCAGGGAACGGGAAAGCAATCACCGCTGTTGCTTTCACAGTTCCTTTTTGAAGTGCACAGAGTGCGCTCTACGTGCACGGTTTGCATGGAATAACAATAAAACTCTCAAAATTTTTCAATTTTCAAGAATTTACTGTTGGCACACCGATTGATATTATAATCAATGCAGTTCTTTTATTTCTTACTTGTTTCACTCATTCGGGCATGGAGGGTTCTCTCCCCACCCAAAGTGCCCGACGGAAATTCACCGCTGATGGTATAAGCGGAAATATAATTATCAAAATATTTGTTTCACATTTACAATAAATTATTTAGGAGGGGGTTATGTTACGTCGATTTACTACAGTGGCTTTTTTGTTGTTGGTTGGGGCTCTTTCAGTGTTTGCCCAATTTGGTGCTTTCAAGGCTGAAGGGAAAATTGATAATGGGAAAGCAGAATTAAAGTGGGATAAACCATCGATGATGTCCGTCGATTACTACCTTGTCTTTCGAGGAGTTCTTGGCGACAGTTCACTCGCCCATGTAAAAATTGATTCGACAACAAATTTGTATTCAATCACCGATGCACCGGTTGTCAGCAATCCAAATGTTTCGGTTACATTTATTTACTATGTTCGTGCAAAAATTACGGGCGGCGGATTCCTTACCAGCACATTAATAAACCTTACCGTTTTCAATAATCCCAACCAAGATGAGTTGGAATTTGTGTCTGTTCCTCCGAAGTACGGACAGAAGAATGTTCCTTTTGTGTACACTGCAAAAGCTGTTTCAAATGATTCGACAGCTGTTATTACGTACGCCGTGGATGCCGGCCATGTTCCATCGGGATTTAGTATTAATGCTTCCTCCGGTGTTGTTGCTTGGACGCCCGTCGAAAAGGGATGGTATGAAATACGAATATTTGCGCTGTCCAGCAAAGGCGATCATGAACGGCAGGAATTTTTTGTCATCGTTGCGGGTGGGAATGGTACTGTGCAGGGAAAAGTAACTGACACTAATAGTGTTGCAATTTCCAAAGTGCTCATAGAATTATTTAAATCGGAAAACAACACGTCTATGTCGTTTACCTATTCAACATTGACGGATGATAATGGAAATTACCGGATTGATCATGTTGACCCGGGTTCCTATAAATTGCGCGCTAATGCTTCATCGTTGAAATATGAAAACCAATGGTATAATGGTAAATATGAAGCATCGCAAGCAGATCTTATTTCAGTTGCTGATTCTGTTGCAACCGTTGCGAATTTCACGCTTCGGGTACGCCATCGGGATGATTCCAAAGATACCGTTCTTACCGTATCAGGTTCGGTAACAGATACACTTGGTTCAGCAATCAATGGTATTGATACTAGAGTGTTCTTTGTTCGCGCTGAATTTGCTTTGAATGTGAACGGCGGATTGAATTTTGCATCGGAAAATTTCCGAAAATATTTTGAATTGACAGCAAAGGGTGATTTCAGCTTAGAAGGAAGCTCTGAACATGTCACTAAAGTGCATCCCGACTCGCTGGGAAAATACTCCCTGAAGCTGCGTCCCGGTATTTACATTGCATTTGCGAAAGCAAAGGGGTACGCGACAGAATTCTTTAAAGAACAATCCAATCTACTTTCTGCAAATCTGATTCGTCTGCAAAAAGACAGCAGCGGCATTAACTTTACACTTGCGCCACTGCCGCCGGTAGTGCTTGGTCAGATGAAAGGCGCAGTGCTCGATTCAATTAAAAACATCGGTGTCAGTTCGCGCGTCATCGCATTCCGCGACGGATGGAGAATGCACGATGATTTTGATGTCTCCCGTGTTTACGTTACGGATACCGATTCCACCGGTGCCTATGTGTTCAATGATGTTCTCCCCGGAACGTACGTTGTGTTGGCGCTTCCTCTTGGAAATTATGCCCCTGCGTTCTATTCAACGGACACATCAAGAGTTTTCTGGAAGCATGCAACAAAGATCGTTATCAATGGAAACAGTGTGGACAATATTAACATCTATGTGAAACAATTAAGTCTGTTTGCAAACGGGTACACTGGAATTAATGGAAATGTTGGAGTGACCATGGGTATGGGAACGATGAATACTGATGTAAAAGCAGGAGCCATCGTCTATGCGGTGCATAACAGTGAAGTTGCAGGATATGCCATTACCGATGCTTCCGGAAATTATCGAATTGATGGATTGGCACCTGGTTCATACTCTGCATTTGTTGATAAACCGGGATTCCACGAATCAACCGTGCAAAGTGTAAATACAAGTTATACGTTGACTGGAAGTCCATCGAATGCAACGGCAAACTTCACAATCAATTCTGTGTTAAGCGTATCAACAAACTCATCGGTTCAGCCGAAATCGTATGCACTTGCCCAGAACTTTCCGAATCCGTTTAACCCGAGCACCACGATTAGTTACACGCTTCCGGCATCAGGAAACATATCGTTGAAAGTGTATAACATTGTCGGACAAGAAGTGATGACACTGGTAAATGGATATCAGAACAGCGGCGAATACCGCGCAACGTTCGATGCCAAAGGACTTGCCAGCGGAATATACTTCTACCGGTTGCAAGCAGGTTCATTCAATCAAGTAAAGAAAATGATGTTGATTAAATAGTGCAGAAAGGGACGTGATGAGGGCAAGGGCGGAGCGATCCGCCCTTTTTTATTTTAAATAATGTACTTTTTGGTGTTTGAATCGCTTGATGAGATTGGTTACATTAGAAAATGAAAAGTCACTCCTGCAAATATATTCTTCTGCTCCTTCTTCTTAGCATATTCTCCGGCAATGTTTTTTCACAAAAAAAATTTTTATTTGATGCAACGAAAGCTGAAACTGCCGGAAATGCCGATTGGGTGATTGATGAAGACAGCACCCCTCAACGATTTCCAACCCCTGCCGAATCAACCGTAACAAGCTCAACTCTGGAAACGTATTGGACAGGTGCACTATCGGCATGGGGCCTTGCTCTTGTAAAAATGGGACATCATGTAGAAACGCTCCCTTCCGGAACGGCAATCACGTACGGTAATGCATCTAACATTCAAGATCTAAAAAATTATGACGTCTATATTGTTGATGAGCCAAACACTCCGTTTAGTGATGCGGAAAAAACTGCATTGTTACAGTTTGTAAAGAATGGGGGCGGATTATTTATGATCTCCGATCATGGTGCGGCAGACCGAAACAATGATGGATGGGATGCCGTGCGCATTTGGAATGACCTGATGAGAAATAATTCCGTGCAGTCGCTTCCGTTTGGAATGATGCTTGACTCGAACAGCATTACCGAAACGACGGCGAATATTCTTTCAGCGCCGGTCAATGAAATTCTCAATGGTACGGCGGGTCAGGTGACGCAATTTAAATTCAGCGCTGGCTCAACAATTACTATTGATACAGTGTCCAACCCGACTGTTCGTGCACTAGTTTGGAGATCCGGTGTTCCGCAAGGAACGACGAAAGTGATGGTTGCGTCTGCTTTCTTTGGAAAAGGGAAAGTGGTGCTGGTCGGAGATAGCTCGCCCGCCGATGATGGTACCGGCGCTTCAGGAAATACATTGTATAACGGTTGGACAGGCGATGTTGGTGTCAGTCATGCCAATTTACATTTAAATGCGTCTGTGTGGCTTGCAAAAAAAGATTCGACGGTGACTGTTGTTCATTCGAATACAACAAAGAACCTTTCTTTTACACTGGCACAAAATTACCCCAATCCGTTCAATCCAACCACAACTATCAGCTATCAGCTGTCAGCTAACGGCTTTACAACATTAAAAGTGTATGATATTTTGGGAAATGAAGTGGCGACACTGGTGAATGAAGTGGAAGAAGCGGGAAATTATTCTGTCACATTCTCCGCCGAAGGCGGATCCGCTTCTGGCAGAGATGCATCAAAATTTTCATCGGGGATTTATTTTGCCCGGCTACAAAGCGGAGAAAATATACAGTTTAGAAAAATGATGTTGATAAAATAGCAGGTTCACAATAATTTGATTGCACAGTTTCCACGACAGCCTCGAAACAATTCGGGGCTGTTCTGTTTTTCATACTCTGCAAAAAAATCTCCATACTGCTTAAGAGATATGTAATTGGCTGGAAATAAAAACAGGATAAATCTCTCCTGATATAAAAAAATAAATATGTTTTGATATTGCTACCGACTTAAAAGAGACGTACGTTACTCGCGCCATATATACTGAGCAACTGAGTCCGAAAGATACGGTTGTGGTGGTTATTCAAATTCTAAAAACCTCCGGATTCGTGCACAGCGAAGATGGAGGTTTTGTCGTTTTCGTACCCGCAAAACACACACGCTCTAAAAAATATTATACGCATCTCTCCACATGTACAAAAGGAGGAAGTATGAAAGTTGCACTTTACACCATCACGCATTTGTTGATTATCACTGCCTGTCTATTTTTTACTGCAGAACGAACACACGCACAATGGTCAACTAACCCCGCAATAAATAATGCCATCTGCACTGCAACGGGAAATCAATCGGGTCCCACTATTGTCAGTGATGATTCTGGAGGAGCAATTATTACATGGAATGATTATCGCAGCGGAACAAATTATGACATTTATGCACAGAAGATCAACGCTTCGGGTGTTGTTCAATGGAGTGCCGATGGCGTTGCACTCTGCACTGCAGCGGGAAATCAACAATCTCCTACGATTGTCAGTGACGGTTCAGGAGGAGCAATTATTACCTGGCAAGATATTCGCAGCGGAGCAAACTATGACATCTATGCACAGAAGATCAATGCATCGGGCGCTGTTCAATGGAGTGTCGACGGCGTTGCGCTCTGCACTGCAACGTTTGCTCAATCTTATCCCACTATTGTCAGCGATGGCTCGGGAGGAGCAATTATTACATGGTATGATCGTCGCAGCGGAACACATAATGACATCTATGCACAAAGAATCAACGCATCAGGTGCTGTTCAATGGAGTGCCGATGGCGTTGCACTCTGCACTGCAACGGGCGATCAAAATTCTCCGACCATTGTCAGCGACGGTTCTGGAGGAGCAATTATTACGTGGTATGATTATCGCGGAACAAGTAATGACATCTATGCACAGAAGATCAATACATCGGGTGCTGTTCAATGGAGTGCCAATGGTGTTGCACTGTGCACTGCAGCAAATGAGCAATCTTATCCCGCCATTGTTAGCGACGGTTCTGGAGGAGCAATTATTACGTGGCAAGATTATCGCAGCACAACGAATTATGACATCTATGCACAAAGAATCAACTCATCGGGTGCTGTTCAATGGACCGCCGATGGTGTTGCACTGTGCACGACAACGGGAGATCAATATTCTCAGTGCATAATCAGTGACGGTTCTGGAGGAGCAATTATTACATGGCGAGATTATCGAAGCGGAACAAATTTTGACATCTATGCACAGAAGATCAATGTATCGGGTGTTGTTCAGTGGACGGCTGATGGTGCTGCACTGTGCACGGCAACGGGTTCTCAATATTATCCCATTATTGCCAGCGACGGTTATGGGGGAGCAATTATTACATGGTATGATGGCCGCGGCGGAACAAATAATGACATTTATGCACAGAAGATCAATGCATCGGGTACCGTTCAATGGACTTCCAATGGCGTTGCACTCTGCACTGCAATGGGAACTCAAACTTATTCAACCATTGTTAGCGATGGTTCTGGGGGAGCAATTATTACGTGGAACGATTATCGCAGCGGAATTATTGACATCTATGCACAGAGGGTTGACAAGTATGGAGTCATAGGAATAGCTGCACCAAAATTAGTTGCCGCAAAAGATATTGCGAACGACCAAGGGGGCAGAATGCGTATTTTCTGGGATCCATCTTATCTTGATGCTGATACTGCTCAGAATGTAAAATCGTACACATTAAAGCTTGGTGCAAAGACAACCGGGGTAATGGGAAAATCTTCTCAGTCAACCGGCACAGGAATTTATTGGCAGACCGTTGGAATAGTACGTGCAGACCAGTCTGTAGGGTACAGCTCCGTTGTTTCCACGTATGCCGACTCCGGCTTGCAGGGCATTCCCGAATATTATTTTCAAGTGATCGCAAAGAATAATGATTCCACACAATCGTGGCTCTCCAACATCGACAGCGGTTATTCGGTAGATAATATTCCGCCGGTCGGCATCGCCGGAGCGATGATCTCATCGAACACCTCAGGAAATATGATGATACAATGGAACAAGAATAGAGTGGATAGAGACCTGATGGGCTATGTGATCTATAAGAGTAACACGGGAGGATTTCCACTGAATGAAACAACAAAACTTGCACAGGTCACCGACACAATGTACATCGATGCAACGACAAGCCAAGGAAATACCTATTACTATCGAGTTGCCGGCATTGATGTGCATGGGAATGTGGGAACGCCGAGTAATGAGCTGGTAGAAACAGCATTAGCATTGGAGTTGTCGGCATTTACGGCAACACAATCTCATCGCAGTGTCATCCTTCAATGGAAGATGGCATCCGAGACCAACAACCGTGGATTTGATGTAGAGAAAAGAAGAATTCAGAATACAGAAGTCAGTACTCAGAATATCGCGGAGGTGTGGGGTCGAGTTGGATTTGTGGAAGGAAGCGGAACATCGAACGTGCCGAGAGAATATTCATTCACGGATACGAAACTTGATGTGGGGAAGTATTCATATCGGTTGAAACAGACCGACAACAACGGCTCGGTCCGTTATTCATCAGAAGTAGAAGCAGAGATCATTGCGCCGAAAGTTTTTGAACTGTCGCAGAATTATCCGAATCCGTTCAATCCGACAACGACAATTGAATTCACGCTGCCGGAGAACGGACGAGCGGTGCTGAAAGTGTTTAACTCGCTCGGTCAGGAGGTGGCAACGTTGTTCAACGGAGTGGCAGAAGCGGGACAATACCATCAAGTAATATTTTCAGCCGAAGGCGGAGATGCGTCGAGACTTTCCAGCGGAATCTACATCGCTCGGTTAGATTGGAATGGAAATCATGTTATCAAGAAAATGATGCTGTTGAAATAATTGCCGAAAAATTAGTGGTAAATAAAGGGCGGAGCAATCCGCCCTTTTTATTTTAGAGGTATTACTTTTCTTTTAAACTGTGTCTCAGTTTAGACCTCACAAGTTTTTTAAACCTGTGAGATACTTCTACGTCACTCATTCTTTTGATAATGGCTTGCCTTTTTTGTATTTTATCACACAAAATTCGCGTAAAAACAATAATAGCGTCATACTGTAATCATGTCTACACCAGAAAAAACTGACTTTATCCGCGACATCATCAACGCCGATTCCGAATCCAAAAAGTACGATGGTCGCGTGCATACTCGTTTTCCTCCCGAACCGAACGGCTATCTGCACATCGGCCATGCAAAATCCATCTGCTTGAACTCCGGCATTGCGCGCGATTACAACGGAAAATTCAATCTTCGGTTCGATGACACCAATCCGGAAAAAGAAGAGCAGGAATATGTCGACTCTATTATAGAAGATGTAAAATGGCTTGGAGGTAATTTTGAAGATCGCGTTCTCTATGCCTCAGATTATTTTGAGCAGATGTACCAATGGGCAGTGGCGCTGATTAAAAAAGGAAAGGCGTATGTCTGCGATCTCAACCCGATTGAAATTCGCAGTATGCGCGGAACTCTGACTGAACCCGGCACCGACAGTCCGTATAGAACCAGAAGTATCGAAGAAAATCTTGATTTGTTTACCCGCATGCGCAGCGGGGAATTTGCCAACGGAACGAAAACACTCCGGGCAAAGATCGACATGGCGTCGCCGAACATTAACATGCGCGATCCGATTATGTACAGAATTGTGCACGAAGTTCATCATCGGCAGGGAAATAAATGGTCGATCTATCCGACGTACGATTGGGCGCATGGCCTGGAAGATTCCATCGAAGGGATTACGCACTCCATCTGCACGCTGGAATTTGAAAATCACCGTCCGCTGTACGACTGGTTTCTGAATGAGCTTGGAATTTTCCATCCACATCAAATAGAATTTGCACGGTTGAATTTAAGCTACACGGTGCTGAGCAAGCGTAAGCTTCTCAAGCTTGTTTCGGAAAATCATGTGACGGGATGGGATGATCCCCGTATGCCGACTATTGCAGGCTTCCGCCGGCGCGGTTACACCGCTGAGTCGATCATTAATTTTTGTGATATTATCGGCGT
>JAQUOA010000001.1 GCA_028749215.1 Bacteroidota bacterium | reverse complement strand
CAAAGCTCGGCGATTCAAAGAACGGAAATTATCCATTTATGATTTAGCCGTTAAGAATTTTCATGAACTCGGGATGGCGAACACCAAAGACCATACCGGCGTGTTGATCTATTTGTTAATGAGTGACAAAAAATTTCAGATTATCGGCGATGTAGGAATTAATAAAAAAGTATCCAAAGAATTTTGGGATGTTATTGCAATGAAAATGTCCGAACATTTTCGTGACCATAAATTTGCGGGTGGGATTTGTTTTGCCATTAAAGAAGTCGGCGTTGTATTGAAAAAAGAATTTCCTATGAAGGCCGGTGATACCAACGAACTTTCCAATGATGTGGTAATCTCTTAATATGAATGCAAAAATTGCCGTTGCCCAGATAGATTCCGCTGTCGGACATCTTGATAAAAATATTTCACGCCATGTTACCTACATTAAAAAAGCAATCGCTAAAAAGGCAGACATCATTGTTTTTCCCGAACTTAGCCTTACAGGGTATTCTATTAAAGATCTCAATTGGGATCTTGCTCTTCGAGCCCTGCCTCAAAAAAGTTTTACAGAACTGCTTAAACTTTCAAAACAAATTACGATTATTGCCGGCGGGGTTGAAGAAGGAGAGAATTTTGGAATTTATAATTCAGCCTTTGTTTTTGAAGATGGGGCTGTTTACTCTGCTCACAGAAAAATTTATCCCCCTACGTACGGCATGTTTGAAGAGATGCGGTATTTTAGCTCGGGGAAAAATGTTCAGTGTTTCAATTCAAAACATGGCAAACTCGGCATTTTAATTTGCGAAGACTTATGGCATCTTTCCCTGCCGTATATTCTTGCGCATGATGATGCTGATGTCATCATTGGAATAGCCGCGAGTCCCACTCGGGTGTCAGGAAGTTCCGAAGAATTGGCGAATGCCACCATTAATCATGAACAGCACCGCGTCTATGCGAGATTGTTAAGCTCTTACGTGGTTTGGAGTAATCGAGTAGGATTTGAAGATGGTGTAAACTTTTGGGGAGGGTCTCACATCGTTGATCCATCGGGACACAGTATTGCCAAAGGAAAATATTTTGAAGAGGATTTGATTGTTGCAGACATTCAAGAAAATGAAATACGCCGAGCCCGCCGATTTTCACGTCATTTCATCGATGATACATCTGAATTTACAATTCACCAGTTAAAAAATTCTTTGAAGCGAAGAGATAAGTAAGTATTTTTGAAATCATAAACTAAATAACGAGGTTTTAGTATGTCATCAGAATATAAAGAACCGGGACCGGTTCTCGATAAAGAAAATCCTTTTGAATCGATGATGCGACGGTTCGATGTTGCGGCAGAAATTCTTCAACTTGAGCCGGGAGTTTATCAGTATTTAAAGACACCAGTAAAACAAGTAACAGTTTCTATTCCCATCCAAATGGACAACGGGCAGGTAGAAATTTTTGAAGGGCATCGCGTTATCCACAATGATATTCTAGGTCCGTCGAAAGGCGGAATCCGGTACGCACCCGACGTCGATATTAATGAAGTGAAAGCACTTGCCGCATGGATGACGTGGAAATGTTCGCTGCTCAGCGTTCCGTTTGGCGGAGCAAAGGGCGGGGTGAAATGCGATCCGACAAAACTAACGCAAGTTGAACTAGAAAAAATTACCCGCCGCTATACTGCAAATATGATGGATGTATTTGGCGATGACAAAGATATTCCTGCGCCGGACATGAACACCAATGAGCAAACCATGGCGTGGATTATGGACACGTACAGTATGCACATGCGCAGGACCATCGGAGGAGTTGTGACAGGAAAACCATTGCTCATCGGCGGTTCACTTGGACGTCGCGAAGCGACAGGACGCGGTGTAATGATTGTAACTCTGGGTGCGATGGAAAAGATCGGATTAAAACCAAAAGACACAGCGATTGTTGTCCAGGGTTTCGGCAACGTAGGTTCAGTTTCAGCACAACTTTTGCGTGAACAGGGTTGCAAAATTATCGGCATCAGCGATGTTACCGGCGGATATTATAACAAACGCGGTGTTGATGTTGACAAAGCAATTGAATATGTAAAACAAAATAAAACGTTGACTGGATTTACAGGCGCAGAGAAAGTTACACAATCAGAATTTCTGGAACTTGATTGCGATGTACTTGTACCTGCAGCAAAAGAAGATCAAATCACCCCAAAAAATGCAAACAAAATTACGGCTAAAATTATTGCTGAAGGCGCTAACGGGCCAACCACCGCAAATGCCGATCCCATTTTGAACGAACGCGGCATCATCGTCATCCCGGATATTCTTGCAAATGCTGGAGGCGTGACAGTATCGTACTTTGAATGGGTTCAAAATCGCGTCGGTTACTATTGGTCAATCGATCGTGTTAACCGTCGTTTGGAACGTATGATGAAAGCCGCTTTTGACGGTGTGTATGCCACTTCAAAAAAACATACTGTGTCATTGCGAATTGGGGCGTATATCAATTCAATTGACAGAGTTGCAAAAACTTTGAAGATCCGCGGAATTTACGCGTAATGAAGATACACCGGCTGAACATTATCTTGATGGTGATTTTTTCTTTGGCGTGTTTTGCCGGCGAGAAAGAAGGGTCTGCTACAGAGAGAGAAATATTATTTCAGCTTTCTGATTCTCTAACGCAGGAAGTTATTTCCGTTGGATCAATTGGTGCAGCAACTTCGCTTCAATTGAAATTGGCAGAGCATCCAGAAACAATAATCTTTCGCTCGGCTATCCTTCAAGCATTATTTGCAAAGAAGATTTTAGTCTTCGAAAAGCAATCGACAACTGATACGACTCTCGAACTTACTATTCGAGCGTCGTCAGTTTTTTACGGAGCTATATTTTCAGAATCATTATTTGGTGCACGGAAGGTTGAACGGATTGCTACCGTAAAATGTAATGCGGTGATCTCTTCATCTTCAACGGGAAAAATTATTTGGGCCGGCTTGGTCACGAAATCGACTATCGATACGGTGGGTTATAGTTCCGTTGACCAATTACATTCGGATTCGTTTCCGCTGACTTCGTATACCAAACCTGCGTTATCTTTTTTTGATTCATTGTTGGAACCTGCCATTGTTACCATTGCTTCGGGCGTTGCCATTTATTTATTTTTTACTATACGAAGTTAACCGGGTGATGAGTTGACCGAAGCACAAAAAAAAGCAATTAGACTTATTATCGTTGTTACACTTCTTATTTTCCTCGAAATTCTCCTGCGATTCAAACTACGGACACAACAACCCAAAGCTGATGAAAATGGGATAAAAGCGTCGAACATTTCACAAGTAACATTTCTGGCTTTTGGAGATATAAATCTTGGACGTAAGGTAGGACAACATATTTTGGCAGGGGAAATCAATTATCCGTTTGAAAAAATTAATCTCCATGAGGATTCCGCAGATATTATTTTTGCGAATCTTGAAAGTCAAATTTCTGATCAAAATGGTGAGACAGTAAGTTCTAAAAACAATTTAATTTTTACCGGACCACCGCAAGGCGCAGTGACGCTAAAGAATTCAGGTATTACAATTGTTTCAACTGCCAACAATCATGCCTTGGATTATGAAAAGAAAGCCCTTGCTCAAACTCTTGAACATCTTGATCAGCAAGGAATCTTTCATGTTGGTACATCATTGCAGAAAGGAAAATTATTTGATCCGGTTATAATCGAGAAAAACAACATAAAATTTGCTATCTTTAGTGTAACATCGTTCGTCAATTTTAGTCCTAAGAATTGGAAAGAGACGATAGCCTACGTTGATACGGGAAAGTTGCTTTATAAGATGTCTAAAGCAAAGGGGGAAGCAGATATTATTATCGTCAGTTATCACGGCGGAGTTGAATATACTGATCATCCAAGGAACAGAGAAAAAGATTTCGCGGAATGGTGTATCGCTCACGGAGCAAATATTTTTCTCGGACATCATCCCCATGTAACGTATGGGATTGAGAAAAAAGGAAATGGTGTGATCGTCCAATCGCTGGGAAATTTTGTTTTTTTTCAACCGCAGCATTATTGGACTCAACGAAGTTACGGAGTAAAATTCAGGATTGAGAAAAAGGATTCCCTTGTAACAATTGGCCTTGATTGTATTTTTCCTTTAGAGGTCGGACTTCAAACAAAACGGTTGGCTGACAGTGTAGAATCAAGAAAGCTATTAAAAAGAACACAACAATTATCTAATTTCGATCTAACATCTTTTTGGAAGTAAAGTGAAAAAAATATTATTGCAACAAAGTGTTATACTAATAACCCTTCTTTTTGTTTCTTGTTCATCAACCAAAGAAATTGAAACCATCCCTGCGGAGGAACGATTTGCTAAAGCTAAGGCACTCTATGATGAAGGAAGTTATTTAGAGGCCATTGAAGAATTCAAAATCATCACCGTGCAAAACCAAGGGAGCGAATTTGCCGATGATGCGCAATTTTATATCGCTGAAAGCCGTTTTACGCGAGGCGAATATATTCTGGCAGCAGCCGAATATGATAATCTTATTAGGCTGATGCAAACCAGCCCGTTTACGACAAAGGCCAGGTATAAAAAAGCATTATCCTACTACCAACTCTCACCAAAGCCGCAGCTGGACCAGAAGTACTCACGTCTTGCCATCGACGAATTTCAGACCTATATCGAATACTCCCCTAAGGACAGTTTAGTGGGCGACGCTGAAGCAAAAATTCACGAGCTGACGTATAAGTTGGCAAAAAAGATTTTTGAGGGGGGCTTGTTGTACTATCGCGTTGAATATTACAAAGCAGCCATTTCATATTTTGATAAAGTTATTGCTGAATATCGCGACAGTAAATTTGTTGATAAGGCTTTATTGTGGAAGGCAAAATGTCAGAAAGAGCGCAAGGAGTACGATGGCGCAACTCTTTCATTAAGCGAACTTCTTACAAAATATCCGGATACCGATTTAAAAGCGGAAGCAATGGAATTACAAAAAGAGTTGGACGGCTTGCAGGCAGAAAAACTTAAAGAGAAAAACCAACTTAGTACCAAAAATGAATAATGAATTCCCACTAAAAAATCATCAGGCAAGCATGACACAATTGGTGCTGCCGAATGATACGAATCAACTGGGCAATTTACTTGGCGGACAGTTAATGCATTGGATTGATTTGGTCGCCGCCATTGCTTCAGCAAGACACTCTCGCCGAGTTTGTGTTACGGCCTCTGTTGATGAATTGAACTTTTTGCATCCTATTAAAACCGGTGAAGTCGTTTCTTTGTTGGCATCGATCAATCGAGTGTTTCGCACATCCATGGAAGTTGGAGTAAAAGTTATTTCTGAAAACCTGCTCTCGGGAAAAGTGCAGCACGCCAACACTGCTTACCTGACTTTTGTGGCGCTTGATGAAAATGGAAACCCGACCACAGTTCCACAAAT
The DNA here is from genome assembly GCA_028749215.1 of Bacteroidota bacterium. Taxonomy (GTDB): domain Bacteria; phylum Bacteroidota; class Ignavibacteria; order UBA10030; family UBA8401; genus JAQUOA01. The sequence continues at coordinate 67,638 of JAQUOA010000001.1, read as the reverse complement.
TGATGCGGAAACAGAAGAAGAACGTCGGAGATTTGATGATGCTTTAACACGAAGAGAGCAGCGATTAGTTCGACGTAAAAAACTCACTCATTAGTTTTACATCCGTGATAGACGCCCAAGGGGTTTTTCGCTTTGATAAAAAAGCAATTCAGTATTTTTTCGTACTGAATATAGTCATGACGTATCTTGTGTCTGCGCAGTTTCGCTCCATGAATACGCTGAGTATTGTTCAGCAGTATGAATTATCCGCGACACTCTTGCATCCGCAATTTTTGCATTATTCATCCAAAAAATTTGTCGATCTTTTGTATTACGATCCGCAAGAACAAGCTATGATCATTTCAAAAAATAACGGGAGCGGGGTATTTGCTGAAAAAATTACGATTGCAAAACTAAAAGAACCATCGTCGGTAACGATTGGTGCGCTTAATACTGACGGGCTGGACGATATCGTTCTAGTTTACCGAGAACAAAATCAAATTGAAGTACTTCTCAGTAATGTTCTAGATTCCTCATATTCATCAAGAATGTACACTGTCGGCTATTATCCTGAACATGCTGCGATTGGCGATCTTACCAATGATCAAATCCCGGACATCATGTGTTATGGACGGTTATCGTCCGGCGTTACTCTGCTTCGTGGGAAAAAAAATGGAACCTTCCGCGAAGCACACACATTATTCGCTGATATGCCTGTTAGTGATTTTTCTATCGTAAATCTAAATAAAGATGGTATTGCTGATGTTGCGTTGTTTAATTGGCTGACAAACGAAATGACATTTTACATTGGAACCGGAAACTTACAATTTTCAGAACAAACCGTTTTGTCTTTTGGTGCAGACTCCGTCAGCGTGATTTGCGGCGATTTTAACGATGATGACATCACTGATGTTGTTGTAGCATCAACACAATATAAAACACTTCAAGTGTACCATGGTGATGGGTTAGGGAGCTATAATTTTTCACAAACATTGACGCTATCTCAACCAGCGAATCGATTGACCGGCGCAGCCATCCAAACTGTGAACAGCAAAGATATTATTTCTGAAAATATTTTCAGCGACGGCTTTTCAATTTTTTTGAATCGGGGCGCCGGAAGTTTTTATGAAGAAATTGTTTATGGCATTGATTCGACTGCCTCAAATCTTTTATATGGAGATATCAACGGTGACGGTTTTGCCGATGCTCTTATTCTTAAAGCATCGCAAAAATCATATGAAGTGATATGGAATGGCCGAACGGAGTTTTTGACACAGAATGAAAGCTATTCATTTGCCGTCGGTAATCATCCGAACAATATTCTTGTTTCAGATTTTAATGATGATGGACGAGACGATATTCTTGTTACAAATGGAAACTCGTCGAGTATATCGGCACTTCTTTCAACCGGCAAATCATTTGGCGGGCAGGTATCTCTTGAAACACCAAATAACCCATTAACAATTTCGATGTATGCAAAAAGCGATACGTCAACTATGCTTGTGACATCGCACGAACAAGACCCCAAAATTTCGATTTTAACATTACATAAAACTGCGGACGTCGGTAATTCTTTGACGGGAGATGCTGATGTGTATTCCATTCCTTTGCCGGAAAAACCGATTACGGTTTTACCCGATCTTTCATTTTCACAAAAAGGAATTTCACTATACGCATTTATGCCGTCGGCAACGAATGCCATCGTATTTTATCAGCAGGTTAACGGACCGCAATTTTTAGCAAAGAGTTTAGTCCCTGTGATTCCGTCACGAATTATTTATTCCACAATTTCCGATTTTAATTTTGACGGGAAAACCGATTTGCTGTACGTGTATTATGATTCTCAAGCAAAAAGAAATTTGCTCGGTATTACTTTTAATGATTCCACTGGCGAATATCACGGAAAAGTTTTTACATTTTCTTTACCTGATACAGCCATAAACCGTGCATATCTTTTTGTTGATGATTTTAACGGCGATAATTTAAAAGATTGTTTAGTGTATACCTCCCCGTCAAATGTATTGCGATTGGCGTTGGGAAAGGATGACAACCTCCGAAACGATTTTTCACTCATCGCATCAGACGTAAGCATTCGGTACCCTGAACAATTACAGATATTCGATTTTGATAATGACGGCATCGCCGATGTTCTTGTAATGAATAATGATTCATCCTCCCTTTGGCTTTTACGCGGGAAAGGGAATGGAGCGTTTTACAGCAAAGAATTTCTTGCCAATATCCCGAAAGATGCTGTCTTCCGTTGTGGAGATTTTAATGGGGATGGTTTAACCGATATTGTATTTACCAATCCGACCGGACATACTGTGACAATAATTTATGGCAAGAATAAGTAGTTTATTTTTCATTTTTCTAAGTGGTCCACTTCTATTTGCTCAAAGTGAAAAGTGCGGCACGTTTAGATACATTGAACAATTTCGCGTTTCAAAAAAAAACTTATCAGAGATTTCCTTAGCTGTAAGGCCTGAACTTCAGAAAAGTGTTCTGTCTCCAACCGGAAAATTCAGAATTCATTTTGATACAACGGGAATTAATGAACCCGCCCTTGTTACTCAAAACGGCAATCGGATTCCAAATACATATACACAGTATATTGATACATTGTCGGTAATTCTCGATTCGGTGTGGAATGCAGAAATTAATACCTATGGGTTTACTGCTCCTCCGAGCGATGAGGGAAGAGGAGGTGGAAATGAATTTGATTTCTATGTGATGGATTTAGGAAGTGGTTTATTTGGAGAAACAATCCCTGAGTATGATTTTCCAATCAGTTCAGGTGGAGTCAATCCGCTTTATGCCAGCTATATAAGAATTGACAATGATTTTGGAATCGGGTATCGGACAAAAGGAATTCAAGGAATTATGGTAACGTGTGCCCATGAATTTCATCATGCTGTTCAAGTCGGTGGTACAGGAATATGGGACCAAGATTTTTATTTTTACGAACTATGTGCCGAGGCTATGGAACCGATTGTATTTCCGACAGTGAAAGATTATATCAATGATGTAGCAACATACTATCAACATATTTTTAATACTCCGTTATTTCAACCGGCTACAAATTCTATAACGGCAGGATATGAACGTGCTATTTGGGAAATATTTCTCATGAAAAAATTTGGCGCAAAGGAAATGAAAGACTTATGGGCCGAATTAAAAACTTTCCGCCCAGTTCAGGCAACACAAAATGTGTTACAGAAGTATTCCACATCCCTTCAACGGGAATATTCTGATTTTTCCTTATGGAATACCTATACAAATACACGGGCCGATTCAATAAAGTATTTCGCGGATGCTAAATTATTCCCTACTCCAACTTACACCGCTTCAATTACCCTCGGAACCACTGAAGAATCGATTACTCGAAATAGTAAAAGCTTTTTATCAAATTATTTTTCTGTCATTTCTCAAACAGATTCTACTGTTTTTATTGTCTCCAACGCAAATTTTGATGATGCTTTGAATACAAGCCAACAGGAGTATCCATTTACTCTTCGTTTGTCGTCGCTACCTGGTTTGAATTTGGTGCAGTATGCAAATTCTGTATATGGGCAGCTTCTAGTGCCCGATCCGAGTCAATGGAAACTTTCGACTGTTGTTCAGGGAATAATTTTTCAAGTCGGTAATGCGGCATGCTTTCCGAATCCGTTTGTTCCAGATGGAAAACACGGACCTTTTTTAATTTACCTTGAGTCTTCATCTCTCAATTCTAAACCTGATTTATACATTTATACTTCAGCAATGGATTTGATTTATTCCGGAAATGTGCCGACAACAATATTTTCCGGGAGACAATATGCTGCGTGGGATGGGAGAGACAATAACAACAAAGTTGTTTCATCCGGAGTTTATATTTATTTTCTTAAAATAAATACTTCTACCATTCGCGGAAAATTTGCCGTACTTCGATGACCACACTAAAATTAGAAGCTCATACCGTTGCAAAGATTTATAATCGCAAATCGATTTTCCAAAATGTTTCTTTAGCGGTCAAAGAAGGCATGTCGTTTGCAATCACAGGGAAGAATGGTTCTGGTAAATCAACATTAATTAAAATATTGTGTGGTGTGCTTTCGCCATCCAAAGGTACGATTGCATTATCGATAAATGGTGTGTTGATAAATTATCCTGACTATTATCCTTACATTGGCCTCGTCTCACCGTACCTTAACATGTACGAAGAATTTTCGGCTGAAGAGAATTTAATTTTTATCAAAAGAATCCGCGGGCTAAATTCAGATACGGACGAGCGGATAAAATTCCTGCTGAACGATTTCGGAATTTACGAACACCGAAGAAAAGAAGTGAGAAATTATTCATCCGGCATGAAACAGCGGTTGAAATATTGTGCCGCCTTGGTTCATCAGCCTCCAATTCTGGTCCTTGACGAACCGACTTCAAATCTTGATGAATATGGAATTGAAACTGTTCGTAAAGCGATGAAATTGCAGAAAAATCACGGGGCTCTGATTTTTGGAACTAATGACAAAGATGATCTTCGGTTTGCTGACCAAATATTCAGCTTAGACAAGTTGGAAATCGGAAATTAAAGTCTTATTTTAATAATGGTATGTATTTAGTGATTTCTTCATATCAAATCCTCCTAAAAGAGATTGTCTCGGAATTTCGGACCCGGTATGCCCTGAATGCATTAATCATGTTCGTTGTGGTGACGATATCCATGGTGCTATTTTCGATCGGAACTGAATCGCCATCGCAGGACATTTTAAGCGGAACTTTATGGATTGTAATTTTTTTTAGCGCCATGTCTGGATTGTCGAGGACATTTGTTGCGGAAGAAGAAAGAGGCACATCGTTAACGCTCCGTCTTTTGACCAGTGCAAGCTCTGTTTATTTTGGAAAACTGTTCTACAATCTTGTCTTAATTTTAGCACTGTCGATGTTTATTGCCGGCTCTTATCTTTTTATCATCAAAGAATTCATTGTAAAGTCGTACGATATTTTTTGGTTGACTATTTTTCTAGGGAGTGTTGGACTGGCGAGCGCTTCAACAATCTTGGCAGCCATTATTGCGAAAGCAAATACGAAGGGGACTCTTTTTCCGGTTCTTGCTTTTCCTATCTTGCTTCCGCTTTTGCTTACGGCAATTAATGCCACCCGACTGGCAACCGAGGGAGCTTTCTTTGTAGAGGCGTTACAAGAATTTCAAATTTTGATTTCTTTTATTATTGTTATGATTACAGCTTCAATCATGTTATTTGATTACGTCTGGAAAGATTAAGTATGAAACTATGGCTCAAAATTGGAACTGCCGTATGGCTCACCGGCGTTATAGTGTTAGGACTTGGAATCCCGATGGTAAAAGTGCCCAGCGGTTTTTTTCAGTTTCCGATTATTCCAGGATTGGAAGAGAAAGCACGCAATATTATTTTTCACGTTCCAATTGCATGGACAACAGTGGTAGCTTTTGTGATGGCCATGTGGTATGGTATCCAATACCTTCGGACCAAGGATATTGATTATGACCTTCGATCAGTTTCATCTGCGGGATTAGGCATGGTGTTGTGTGTGTTGGCAACCGTAACAGGCGCAATGTGGGCAAAATTTAATTGGGGATCGTTTTGGAATTGGGATCCGAGGGAGACTTCAATTTTTATTTTGCTGTTAATTTATGCTGCATACTTTGTGTTACGATCGGCGATAGAAGAGGAAGAACGGAAAGCGACACTATCGTCTGTATATTCAATCGTAGCTGGAGTGACGGTACCATTTTTTATTTTTGTCATGCCTCGAATGATGGCAGGGCTTCATCCCGGGTCATTAGGAGATTCACAGGGAAAGGGGCCGGTATTACAAATGAAAATGGCTCCCAACATGCTCATTGTATTTCTTGCATCACTGCTTGGATTTACTATTTTATATTTTTGGATGTACTCACTTAAAGTTCGCTCTATGCGAATTGAACGTCAACTTCAACAACAGTCTGAATGAGGTCTCTGTGGAATTTCTTCAAAACAACGAACTGTATATTGTCATGATCGTCATCCTTACCATTTGGTTTGGACTTTTGGGATATTTATTTAAGCTTGATTCAAAAATTAAACAACTTGAAGAACAATTAAAAAAATAGGAGAAGAGCTATGAAGGTGAAACTTATTGTCGCGGGGGTTATTATTGTGGGAGCTCTTGTGTTTGGGGCAACCACATTTATTGAAAGCAATATCGAGTACATGGATTTTGCTAAAGCGGAAACCATGACGAAAAAAGTTCAAGTCAAGGGAACGTGGCTGCGTGATAAAGAATCTTCATTTGATGCAGCAAAATCTCAGTTTACATTTTATATGGTTGACGATAAACAAAAGGAATGTAAAGTCGTGCTCGACGGCGCAAAGCCGAACAACTTTGAACTTGCAACTGATATCGTTGCTAAGGGTCGATATAAAGACGGATATTTTCATGCGAACGAAGTTTTGACGAAATGCCCTTCCAAATATGAAGGCAGTGCCTCTGCAGTGAAGAAGAGTTTATAATATGATAGGCGCACTGATTATCAAAATTGCTTTTGCGGCGGCATTTGCTGCGTCAGTATTGTATTTCTACCAGCACAAGAAACCGTCGAAAGAAATTTTGCGGTTGGCGCGAATATTTTATTCTATCGCCGTTGCTGGAATCATTTCTGCATCTGGGATGCTTCTGTACCTGATTGTAACTCACCAATTCCAATACTACTACGTATGGAATTACAGTTCAACCGACCTTCCGGGACCTTTATTGGTGTCCACTTTTTATGCCGGACAAGAAGGAAGTTTCATGTTGTGGGCTTTCTTCACCAGCATCACCGGGATTTTATTGATGCGATATTCGTCAACGAAACAATATGAACCAGAATTGATGACGATCTATTCTGCGATTTTGATGACGCTCATTCTCATGGTCGTTGTAAAGAATCCATTTAAATTTATTTGGGAACAATTTCCAAGTGAATTGCTCCATGTCGGCAATCCGCCGACAGATGCAACCAATTTTATCTGGGTCGACAAAGTTCGCGGATTGTGGTCGCAAGTTCCCGCAGAAGGAAAAGGTTTGAATCCGCTTTTACAAAATTATTGGATGGTCATTCACCCGCAAATTTTGTTTATCGGTTTCACCTCCATGTCCATTCCGTTTGCGTACGCTGTGGCAGGAATGTTGAAACGCGATTACGTCAGTTGGATTCGTGTTGCCGCTCCATGGACAGTCTTTGGTTCACTCGTTTTGGGTACTGGTATTATTCTTGGCGGCTTCTGGGCATACGAAACGTTAGGGTGGGGCGGATATTGGGGTTGGGACCCTGTTGAAAATTCTTCATTGGTACCGTGGCTAGTTTGTGTTGCATCAATTCACACGATGCTCGCACAGCGAAAGAATGGAAGCTACATTAAAACAAATTTTGTCTTGAGTATGTTTTGTTTTATTCTGGTACTCTATTCAACATTCTTGACACGAAGCGGGGTGTTAGGAGAAACATCGGTGCATTCATTTGTTGATCCGGGAATGTGGGTCTATTGGCTTCTCATCAGCGTGATTGTTCTGTTTGGCGCGATTGGATTCGGTCTTTTCTTCTCCCGGTGGAAAGAAATGCCGGTTGTCCCTGTTCAACATACCTTACTCTCCCGTGAGTTTGCGTTGTTTCTAGGTGCGTCTGCGCTTGTGTGCTCGTCAATTTTCATTGTGATCGGAACATCCTCTCCAATCATCACAAATATTTTAAAGGGCAAAACGTCAGCAGTAGATACATCGTATTACGTAACAACAGTGCTGCCGTTGGGTGTGGCAATCGCGCTGCTTGCAGGAATAGGGCAATTGTTGTGGTGGAAAAATTCTAAACCTATGACCTTGTTAGAGCAACTTCGAATTCCTGCCGGACTTGCCGTCGTGTTTACTACCGTAACTTTTTATATGGGAGCCACACATCCCGCCATGGTGATTTTCATTTTTGCTTCCAGCTTTGCATTGTTTACGAACCTCATGGTTGGTTATAGAATTATGAAGGGAAATGTAAAAATGGCTGGTGGTGCAATTGCCCATATCGGTATTGCCATGATGTTTTTGGGATTTGTAGCTTCGGCAAAATATGATACGAAACAAACGGTGAATCTTGAACAGGGAAGACAAATGGACGTGCTCGGATACAAGATGAAGTATATTGGGTACGAACCACGGCCGAGAGGAAGGTTTGCGTTTAATGTTGAAGTGGAAAAAGAGGGGCAAAAATTTATCGTTGCGCCGGTCATGTTCCAGGGAAGCGAAGAAGGATCGTTAATTAGAAATCCTGATATTGTTAATTTATTGACGAAGGATTTTTATGTCTCTCCGCTGTCGTTAGAAGTTGATGATGGTTCGGCTTCAGGAAATGAAGTGACAATCTTTCAAACTCAATCAGTTGAAGTTGAAGGAATGCAGGTAAAATATCTCGGATATGATTTTTCACAACAACAAGGAAAAGGAAACTATATTGTTGTGAATTTAGAAGTATCAAAAGATGGTAAAAAAGAAGTTGTCAAGCCGACAATGACAAATATGCGGGGTAATGTAAATTTTGAAACTGTAAAAAACTCCGCCGGTTTCTCTTTTACGATCAAGGCAATGAAACCGAACAAGGAAGACCCAAAGCAATCCAGCGTAACACTAACGATTGGTGGATTGAAAAATCCCAACCAACCAGCCGCTCCAAAGCCTGAAACCCTGGTTGTGGAAGCAAGCGTAAAGCCGTTCATCAATATGGTTTGGCTTGGCACCGGGATGCTGATTTTTGGGTTTATCATTACCATCTTTCGAAGAGGGCAGGAATCTTTTCATACCGAAACATGGAAGTAAAACTCTTTTCCAAAACAGAAAATCCGAGCATGCTCGGATTTTCTGTTTTAAATCTGCACTTACATCAACAACGAAAAGAATGAACCAACGCCTAACGGTTCGATACTGTAGAATCCTTCACCATATTCCACATTTATTAAACTCCCAAAGTGACGGTCTCGGGCATAGATTGATTCGAGAAACAGTTTTGAAGAAAGAATAGTCTCACGCTCTTTACTTTTGGGATTGTAGAATTGCGACTCGAACGCCATCAGCGATGCTTTCTTCACTTCATACACATCGGAAACATCAACAATGAAAGAAGGGGTAAATTCATATTTCTGCATGAAGTGAAAATATTTTTTTGGGCGAAAAGGTTCTTGGCGTTTGCCTTTGTATTTCGTTTCAATTTTTTCTAACCCGCTGTAAAACCATGCTTCACGGCAAAGTGTATGTGCATGTTCGTGGTCAGGGTGACGTTCAAGCCAGTGAGGAAAAAGAAGAAGAGCAGGCTGGTAGTGGCGAATAATGTGGATAACCTTTTTTACGTTTGTTTGATTTACCTCAATATTTCCATCGTGTAAGTATAGGTTTTCTCGCACATGTACGCCAAGAATTTTCGCTGCATCCGATGCTTCTTTCCTCCGTAGTGATCTGCTTCCTCGAGTTCCAAGCTCCCCTTCGGTTAAGTCTAAAATTCCAACTTTAAAATTTTTCCGTACCAATTTTGCTACTGTCGCAGCACAAGAGAGCTCTATGTCGTCTGGATGAGCGGCAATGGCTAGAACATCAAGTTTCATATTTACCTTTTTTCTTTTAATATACTTAAGCTTTTTGAATTTAGCACTATTCACCCTATATTCAAGATATGGAAAACGAAAAAGTCTTATCCGTTTCTGAAATTACGAAGCAGATTAAAGGGGTACTCGAACTTGGATTTCCAAATTTGCGGGTGCAGGGAGAAATTTCAAATTTCAAATTTCATTCCTCAGGACATTTATACTTTACTTTAAAGGATGAGGGGGCGCAGATCAGCGCTGTGATGTGGCGAGGACGGGCAAACCAGTTACTCTTCAAACCAACTGACGGTATGAAAGTCATTGCCCGCGGAAACATCAGTCTTTATGAACCACGTGGAAGTTATCAGCTCGACTGTCTCGGTTTGCAGCCTCTTGGTGTGGGTGAACTTCAGCAAGCGTTTGAACGATTGAAGAAAAGATTGCTTGATGAAGGATTGTTTGATGAAGAACATAAAAAACCACTTCCTGAATATCCGCAACGAATTGGTATTGTCACTTCTCCGACTGGTGCCGCTATTCGAGATATGATTTCGGTTTTTTCACGGCGTATGCCGTCTGTTGAATTAATTCTCATTCCGGTAAAAGTGCAGGGGATCGGCGCAGCGGAAGAAATTGCACAGGCAATTACTGATTTGAACAATGGGTTATGGACGGATGTCATCATTATTGGTCGAGGAGGAGGTTCGATTGAAGATCTGTGGGCTTTCAACGAAGAGATTGTTGCCCGTGCAATTTATCATTCAAAAATACCTGTGGTCAGTGCCGTCGGACATGAAATAGATTTCAGTATCAGCGACTTTGTTGCGGATCTGCGAGCTCCTACACCGTCTGCAGCGGCGGAACTGGTCGTGAAAGACGGCAACGAACTCGTTGAACTTATTCGCAATTTTTGCTATACTATGAACAGTTCAATGACGAATTTAATCGAATCATATAAACAGACGGTTGGGAATCTTACTTCAAGTTATTCATTTCATAAGCCGCAAGACTTACTCAAACAACGAAGTCAACAAGTGGATGAACTTTACCGCAGGCTTGATCAAAATCTTCACCATGGCATGGAGAGAGTATCTCAACGTTTTGATTCACTCGGTGCTCGGATCAACGCATTAAACCCAAAGCTGGTTTTGAAACGAGGGTATTCAATTGTCAGACAAGAAGGACGCGTTGTTTCTTCAAGGGCAAAAGCCGTTGTCAATAAAGAAGCTTCAATTGAATTTCATGACGGTATAGTTGAAGCCGCTATCACAGGTAAAAGGAAACCCTAATATGCCGAAGAAAGAATCAAAACATCCATTTGAACAATCACTGCATCGATTGGAAAAAATTGTCACGGCGTTGGAAGGTGGGGATGTTGCATTGGAAGATTCTTTAAAAATGTATGAAGAAGGAATTCAGCTTTCGAAGGAATGTATGGAAACATTGACGAAAGCTGAATTGCGAATTAAACAGTTGACCAAAGATTTGAATGGAAAATTACAGCTGATGGACTTTGAAGAATAATGAGCGAACTGGATCATAAATATTTGAACGCAATCAATTATCCTGCAGATCTTCGGAAGGTTGATTTGAAAAACCTTCGAACAGTCTGTAACGAGGTTCGAGAATTTTTGGTGGATTCAGTCTCAAAAAGCGGCGGTCATCTTGGAGCAGGCTTAGGGGCAGTGGAATTGACCGTAGCGTTGCACTATGTTTTTAATACTCCCACAGACAAACTTGTTTGGGATACCGGACATCAGGCCTATCCGCACAAAATTTTGACCGGGCGAAAAGATAAGTTGACGTCAATTCGACAATTAGGCGGGATCAGCGGTTTTTTGCGGCGCGATGAAAGTGAATATGACACATTCGGCGCCGGCCATGCTAATACTGCGATTTCTGCTGCGCTTGGAATAGCAACCGCACGCGATTTTGCCCAGAAAGATTTTAAAGTAGTAGCGGTGGTTGGTGACGGTTCTTTGACGGGTGGAATGGCATATGAAGGATTGAATAACGCTGGAGTTCTAAAGAAGAATATGATTGTAGTATTGAACGACAACAAAATGGTCTCGCTGTCTTCAATCAATCCGAATCTCTGGTCGCTTCACGATTATTTTTCTGAAGTACTTACGCATCCAACGTACAATAAATTTAAGGCAAACGTATGGGACCTTACTGGCAAACTGGACACATTTGGTGATAGACTTCGTGTCGTTGCCGGGAAATTGGAACGTGGAGTAAAAGCTGTTGTCACTCCTGGAATGATGTTTGAAGCAATTGGGTTTCGGTACTTTGGTCCGTTCAACGGACACAATGTAATAAAGCTTGTAGAAATCTTTAATCACGTAAAAGATTTACAAGGCCCTATCCTCATTCACATCAATACAGAAAAAGGAAAAGGGTATGCGCCGGCGGAAAAAGATTCCGCAAAATTACATGGTGTAACACCGTTTGATAAAGTAACCGGACTTTCTCCGAAATCAACCGCTCCTCCGGCGTATACAAAAGTATTCGGCAATGCGATGGTTGAAGTGTGCAAACAAAATCCAAAGGTTGTCGGTATTACTGCTGCCATGCCGGATGGAACAGGATTGGATATTTTGCAACAAGCAATGCCCGAAAGATTTTTTGATGTGGGCATTGCAGAGCAGCATGCGGTGACTTTTGCCGCCGGCATGGCGACCGAAGGATATATTCCTGTCGTTGCAGTATATTCAACTTTTTTGCAGCGGGCATTCGATCAAATTGTACACGACGTAGCGTTACAGGATTTGCATGTTGTATTTGTGCTCGATCGCGCCGGTCTTGTCGGTGCCGATGGCCCAACACATCACGGTGTTCTTGATCTTTCGTACTTGCGGTGTATTCCGAACATGGTGATAATGGCTCCCAAAGATGAAAACGAACTGCGCGATATGCTGTTCACCGCTGTGGAATATCAGAAGGGGCCAATTGCCATCCGTTATCCCCGAGGAAATTCTTTCGGGTTGCCGTTAAAATCTTCAATGGAAAAAATTCAAATAGGCAAATCTGAAATACTTCGAAAAGGAAATGATGTTGCTCTCTTAGCAGTTGGTACAATGGTTGGGAACACTCTTAAAGCAGCCGAACTACTTGAAAAGGAAGGGATTCTTGCCGAAGTAGTCAATATGCGATTTATCAAACCTGTTGATAAAATTCTGCTTGAAGATATTGCAAACAGATTTACAAGAATCAGCACCATCGAAGAGAATAGTGTTGCCGGTGGATTTGGTTCGGCAGTGATTGAATTCTATACAGAAATGGACAAGACAAATCTCCATATTAAACTTCATGGTTTACCGGATGGGTTTACCCAGCAGGGAACACCAGCAGAGCTTCAAACACTTGTTCAACTCGATGCAAAAGGTATCGCTAATATCGTAAAAGATTTTTGTCAGGAGCATTCAACACATGAAATTCTTACCGGAAGAAAAGCACAATGAGTACGCATTCTGAGAAAATGGAAAAGGCAAAAGTTGGGATTGTGGGATTAGGATGGATTTCACAGGTTTTTCATATCCCGCTGTTGTCAAAATTTCCTGACGCTGAAGTAACATGTGTGTGTGATAGAGATAAATCGCGCGCTCGTCTCATTGCAGAAAAATATGGGATCGCTCGGTACTACACCGACTTTCATCAAATGCTGGCATCAGAGGAAATTGATGCGGTCGATATTTGTACGTCAACTGATGCACACAAAGAAGTTGCGATTGCAAGCCTTGAAGCAAAGTGCGATGTCTTTGTGGAAAAACCGATAGCGCGTAAATTCGATGAGGCAGTAGAAATGGCCGAATCGGTAAAAAAGAATAAACGTAAACTGATGGTAGGAATGAACCATCGGTTTCGGCCCGATGCGATGATGTTGCGAAGTTTTATTGAAAACAATGAATTGGGAAAAGTATTTTACGTAAAAGCAGGATGGTTGAAAAAACCTTCCTCCGAAGGAAGCTGGCTCCAGCAAAAATCTATGTCCGGCGGAGGTGTGTTCCTCGATATGGGAATTGTCATGCTAGACTTGGCTTTGTGGATGACGGGGTATCCTGATGTTACCCGTGTAACAGCAACAAATTACAGTCACCGGTCAAAAGTAGAAGATACTTCGTTGGTTCATCTTTCCATGAAAAACGGAGCGACAATTTCCATTGAAGTGAGTTGGAATTTTCACATAGAGAATGAATTGCATTATTGCAACATCTATGGTGATATGGGAAGCGGAAAAATTAATCCGTTGATAATTAACAAAGAGATGCATGGAAGCGTTGTGAACGTTGCTCCGATGAAAACAGACTCTTCACAAAATTTACTGAAGCGTTCGTATGAAAATGAACTGAAACATTTCATCGGCGCGGTACGTGGAATTCATCCGGTCATTTCTACCGCGCAAGAAGCAGTGCAACGAATGAAGATTGTCGATGCAATATATAAATCAGCGGCGAAGGGGAAAGAAATTAATTTCAAGTAATGATGGACACAAGCAGAAAAAAGGACATTACGGATCGTAATTTTGATCGTAATGTCCTTTTTATTTAAATGAAAAAAGACGATGCATATTGGATGAGCCGCTGTTTTGAACTCGCCGTCAAAGGCGCTGGAAAGGTGAGCCCAAATCCTCTTGTTGGATCAGTGATAGTTAAGAACGGCAAAAAAATTGGAGAAGGATTTCACAGACAATATGGAAGCCATCATGCCGAAATAAATGCCATCACGAATGTATTAGAAAAAAAACATGATCTGACAGATGCAACAATGTATGTCAATCTTGAACCTTGTTTTCATTTTGGGAATACGCCGCCGTGTGTCGATGCGATTTTGAGATATAAATTTGCTCGAGTTGTCGTTGCCACAATAGATCCAAATCCACTCGTTGCCGAAAAGAGCATTCATAAGCTTCGAAAAAATGGGATTAAATGTACCATTGGTATATTAAAGAATGAAGCTTTCGCATTGAATGAAAAATTTTTTACCTATATAAAAAAAAGACGTCCCTTTATATCCATAAAAGCTGCCCAAACAGCAGACGGTTTTATTGCTCGCACTGATGGTTCATCAAAATGGATCACGAACATTCAAGCAAGGAAAGTTGTTCACAAATTACGTGTTGAATATGATGCAGTTCTGGTTGGAGCAAATACGGTTGTAAAAGATGATCCTTCTTTGACTGTTCGGCATGTGGACGGAAGGAATCCTATTCGTGTGTTGATTGACGGTAATTTTAATGTTCCTATGAACAAAAGGATTTTCAATTCAGACGCGTCAACCATAGTGTATACTGCACGTCAGACCTCAATGGCTGCTAAAGAAAAAATTTTGGATTTAGAACGAATTGGTGTTGCGGTAGTTCAGTTGTCTTCAAAAAATGGTATATTTAGTATGCAATCGGTTATCAAAGACTTGTGGAACCATAAAATTTCTTCCGTTTTAGTTGAAGGGGGACAACAGATGTATAACGCATTCCTTCACGAAGAGTTAGTCGATAAGATTTATCTCTTTACTTCAAAAATGAAATTCAGCGCCGGATTAAAAACCTTTGCTAAGATTCCTTCAAAAAAGAATATCGTGCAACGGACAAAATTCGGTAGTGATACACTTGAAATTTTAAAACTTCAGTAATGAAGGTAGTATAGCAAATGTTTACAGGAATAGTAGAAGAGATTGGAAAAGTTGAGTCTCTAACCGAATTTGGTGATGGAATAGAATTTACATTCAACGCCAAAAGAGTTCTTAAGGACTTAGCTATTGACAACAGTATCAGTGTGAATGGCGTTTGCCTTACAACTGTCAGAAAGACGAGAAACAGTTTTTCAGTTCAGGCAGTGCACGAGACATTACGGAAAACAAATCTCGGAGATCTTAACAAAGGAAGTATAGTTAATCTTGAACGTTCGGTTAAACTTCAAGACAGACTGGGGGGTCATTTAGTTCAGGGACATATTGATGGAACAGGCAAGGTTACTGCAATTCAAACTCTGCAAACAAGTTGGTTATACACAATTTCATTTCCGCAGATATTTCGGAAATACCTTATTCCCGTAGGATCCATTAGCGTTGATGGAGTAAGTTTGACCGTTGCCCGGCTGCACAAAAATGAATTTACCGTAGCGATCATTCCTTTTACTTTTGAACATACCGTCTTTCAGCAGT
Source organism: Bacteroidota bacterium (assembly GCA_028749215.1). Lineage (GTDB taxonomy): Bacteria > Bacteroidota > Ignavibacteria > UBA10030 > UBA8401 > JAQUOA01. The sequence goes on along the minus strand of JAQUOA010000001.1, from coordinate 51,904 downwards.
ACAAAAAAGGGAGTTGTGTGAATTTAGAATTTGACATTATCGGCAAATATCTCGAAAGTTTATTGAAAAACACAAAACTATGAATACAGTACAAAGAATTTTTAATAGAATTCTTCGAATGAAAATAGTCAAATTATTTCTTTGGCTTAGTGGAATATTTTTCGTGCTACTTTTTATTTTTGATTCATTTGTAATGCCGTGGTATGTAAATAAACAAAGCACATTGCAAGTGCCAAATGTTGTCGGCAAAAAAGAAGAAGAAGCATTTAAAATACTGCAAGCTGCCAATCTTGAACCAAAAAGAGGAGAAATTCGTCAAGACAATAAATATCCCGAAGGATACGTTGTTTTACAAAATCCACCCTCTGATCAAACAGTAAAATTAGGACGGAGAGTTTATTTGACAATCTCCGGTGGAGAACAGCAGGTTGTTGTACCCGGGTTACGCGGAAAATCAATTCGTGATTCGAAATTTTCCTTAGAGCGAGTCGGTTTAAAACAAGGGAGCATTCGATATCAAATATCAAATGATTTTCCGGAAGGAACAATTATTACCCAAGACATTACCTCAGGCGTAAAAGTAAAGCGAGGATCATATATCAGTATACTTGTAAGTGCAGGACAGTCGATTGACAGCATCTATGTCCCATCGTTGCTAGGAAAAACATTGAGCGAAGTTCGGAAAATCTTAAAAGACAAAGGACTCAAAATTGGAAACATCACTTATCAAATCAATAATGAACTATTGCCAAATACCATCATCGATCAACTTCCTCGGGAAAATGATGTCGTGACCGTTGACAAAGAAATAGATCTTTTTGTATCGCAAACACCAAATAAAAATTTTCAAACAAAGGAAAATTAGCATGCGAAAAGACAAAATCGTTTTGCCGTCAATACTCGCGGCTAATTTTGCACATCTTGAAGATGCTATTACACAAGTTACAAAGGCTGGCGCAACCATGCTCCATCTGGATATTATGGATGGACATTTTGTCCCTAATATTTCTTTTGGTTCCGGGACAGTAAAACAAATTAATTCGTTTTGTTCGCTTACTTTGGATACACATCTCATGATTGAAGATCCAGATAAATATTTAGAGGATTTTTGTAACGCTGGATCTGACATCTTAACTGTCCATGTTGAAGCATGTCGTCACTTACATCGCACAGTTTCCAAAATAAAAGAATTGGGAATGAAAGCAGGCGTTAGTCTCAACCCTGCTACGTCATTGATTTCCATCGAAGAAATTTTGCCTATGGTTGATTTGGTATTGGTGATGTCTGTTAATCCCGGTTTTGGCGGGCAGAAATTTATCGAGTCAAGCATTGATCGAGTAGAACGGTTATCCGCGCTTATTAATGAAAAAAAGTTACACACCGTTATTGAAGTTGATGGCGGTATTGATGCAACAACAATTGTTAAAGCAAAAAATGCCGGCGCCGATTATTTTGTTGCGGGGAATGCTGTTTTTGGAAACGGAAAAATTGAAAATAACTTTAAACAACTTCTACAACTACTGCACTGAAAATTATGCCTACTTCGTTTGCGATAAAAAATGTAAAAATTATTACCCCATTTCGTATTGTTGAACCGGGAGCGGTTGTTATCACGGATAAACAAATTTCCCAAATGGGCAGAGTTAGCGATCTTTCAATTTCTAAAAATATTCCAGTCTATGATTTAGATGGACTTATGCTGACACCGGGATTTATAGATTTACTTGTACACGGCGGTAATGGCGCCGGATTTGCCGATGATTCTGACGAGGCCATAACAACAATTTCAGATTTCTTTTTTAGACATGGTACAACAGGAATGCTTGCATCGCTGTTTAGTAAAAAAATGTCTCTGTTGAAAAAAGATATGACCCGCCTTGCCGATTACATTGATCATCATCCAAGTTCCAATATTTGGGGAATTCACATGGAGGGACCGTTCATTAATCCTCAGATTAAGGGCGCACACAAAATTGAGTATTTATGGGAACCGAATGTTGAAATGTGGAATGAATTAAATGCATCATCGCGTGGATATATTAAATTGATGACGATAGCACCTGAGCTTCCGGGGAATATTGACGTTATTCGAGCGGCAGCAAGCCAGGGTGTGGTTCCTTCAATTGGACATACTCTTGCATTATATGGTGATATCGAAAAGGCAATCGACAATGGCGCTGCACATGTGACGCACATGTTTAATGCCATGCGTCCTTTTCATCACCGTGAAGCAGGGATAATGGTAGCGGCTTTGCTTCGAAACGAATTAAAAGTTGAACTGATTGCTGATGCTATTCACGTCGATCCCATTGTCATGAAATTATTACACAACATCAAAGGAAGCGGAGGAATTATTCTTGTCACTGACGCAATCAGGGCAAGTGGAATGCCGGACGGTGATTATCATTTTATGGATCAAAAAATTATTGTCAAAAAGAAACGTGCGTTTTTAGAAAATGGAACCCTTGCGGGAAGTACTTTGACGATGGAAGAAGCCATTAAAAATATGGTAAATTTGGTCGGTGTTCCATTGACCGATGCGGTGCGGATGGCATCACTCAATGGTGCCAAAGTTCTCAGTCGTGAACACAAAAAGGGTATTTTAGCCGTTGGAAAAGATGCCGATCTGGTTCTCCTCGACAGCAATTTTAAAGTTCAAGCTACAATTTATGAGGGAGAAATTAAATATCAGAAGGGTAAAATCTTCTCTCAGAAATAAATAAGACTGAACTGTTTAAAGGCGGGAACGGTTGATCCCGCCTTTAATATTTTAAAGAATACTATTGCTTAAGATACAGAAGTACCTTATATTTTTAATAAATATTACTTTTAACCTAATTCAATAAGGCGAGAACAATGAATTCCCTCCATCAGCTTGATGATATTGATCTCACGATTTTAGAAATTCTCCAAAAAAGCGGCAGAACCAGAAGAAATGATCTGGCGCAATCGGTGGATTTGAGTATTCCGTCGGTAAGTGAACGGTTAAAAAAGTTGGAAGAAAATGGAATTATCACCGGCTATCATGCTTTTGTTGATCCCAAAAAGGTCGGTAAGGATATTACAGCTTTCATTAACGTCATGGTTGATTCATCAAAGCATTATCTTTCATTCATCGAACATGCAAAAGCTACCGACGAAATTCTTGAATTACATTCAGTCACCGGTTCGGGGACACATTTGTTGAAGATTCGAACTGAAAATACGTCATCGCTTGAAAAATTACTTTCTAAAATTCAAGCATGGTCCGGCGTAGTAAATACCACAACCAGTATCGTGTTATCAAGTTTCAAAGAAATATCACGTGTAAAAATCAATAAACCAAAACAATAAATAACATACAAAGGAACGTCATGAGTAAAACAGTAAAACCTGTGTCTTCCTATTTTGGTGAGAATATATTTGATCTTGCCAAAATGCAGCAAATGCTTCCCAAAAATGCGTATGAGAAAATTCTCAACGTTATCAGTAAAAGCGAAAAACTTGACCGCGATACAGCCAACATCGTTGCAATTGCAATGAAAGATTGGGCAATCTCAAAAGGATGTACTCACTACACGCATTGGTTTCAGCCGCTCACAGGATACACAGCCGAGAAACATGATTCTTTCATCGATTATGGTGAAGATGGAAAAATTCTTGAAGCTTTTACGGGCAAACAATTAATCCAAGGCGAACCGGATGCGTCTTCATTTCCATCCGGCGGAATTCGGGCGACTTTTGAAGCTCGCGGATACACCATTTGGGATCCAACAAGTCCTGTTTTTATTCTTGAATATCCTGACGGCAATACCCTGTGTATTCCAACCGTGTTTATTTCGTACACTGGTGAGACGCTTGATAAAAAAGCGCCTCTGCTTCGATCAATCGATGCATTGAATCAGGCTGCACTGAGAATGTTGAAACATTTCAAGAATCCGGCGACCAAAGTATTTTCCACACTTGGTGTAGAACAAGAATATTTTTTAATCGATCGTGATTACTATAATCAACGACCTGATTTACGACAAACCGGAAGAACAATGTTTGGCCGCATTCCGGCAAAACATCAGCAGCTTGAAGATCAGTATTTTGGAAATATTCCCGAACGAGCGTTTGCTTTCATGACCGAAATTGAACGCGAGTCGTACAAACTTGGAATTCCTCTTAAGACACGGCATAACGAAGTGGCTCCAAACCAGTTTGAAGTGGCTCCAATTTACGAAGATGTAAACGTGGCCATCGATCATAACCAAATCCTCATGGATTTGATGGAACGTATTGCAATTCGACATAACCTTGCTGTGTTGCTTCATGAAAAACCATTTGCCGGTGTAAACGGCAGTGGTAAACATTCGAACTGGGCTTTGGGAACAGACAAGGGTGAAAACTTATTGAACCCGGGAAAAACACCGCATGCTAATTTGCAATTTTTAGTTTTTCTTGTTGCAACAATTAAAGCAGTGTACAAGCATTCGAAACTGCTGCGCGCTTCTATTGCTACAGCCGCAAATGATCATCGTCTCGGTGCTAATGAAGCACCGCCGGCTATCATTTCGGTTTTTTTGGGCGAACTTTTGACCCGTGTGTTAACAGATTTAGAAAAAGGAAAAGTGACGGAAAATACCGATCAAGCATGGATTTCAATTGGAATCGATAAGATTCCTGAGATTCCCAAAGACAATACCGATCGAAATCGTACGTCTCCATTTGCATTTACCGGAAATAAATTTGAATTTCGCGCAGTTGGTTCAAGTCAATCTCCATCGACTCCTATTACCGTACTCAACACTGCGATGGCTGCAGCTCTCGACGAAATTCGAATTGAGTTTGAAGCGTTGATAACAAAAGGTAAAGACGTTGATACCGCAGTGGTTGAAGTATTGCGGAAAACAATTTCTGATTCGAAAAAAGTACTCTTTGGTGGCGATGGTTATTCGGACGATTGGCAAAAAGATGCTGCAAAGCGCGGTTTGCCGAATATTAAGACTGCACCCGAAGCAATAGAAATGTTTCTTAGTAAAGATGCAAAAGAGCTATTTACGAAGTACAAAGTATACAACGAACGTGAGCTCGAAGCAATTTATCATATAGATCTTGAAAATTATGTCAAACAAATTGATATAGAAGCCCGCGTATGTAAAAAGATGACTACAACGATGTACTACCCAAGTTTAATCTCATACATCACCGAATTATGCGAAGCATCATCCGGTTTAAAATCTGTCGTTGGGGGCGGGGATAAATCGGTGAAGTCCTTGAAAGGTTTTGTAAAAGAGCTTTCTGTTCACTTGACCGCTTTAAAAACGGAAGAGGCAGTGCTTGATAAAGCAATGGCGGCGGCTCAAAAACAAAGCGATATCAAGAAAAAAGCTTTTGCATACCTTGGTGTGAAAAAACAATGTGAAAAAATTCGTTCGATTGTGGATGAATTAGAAATTCATGTTGCAGGTGATCTCTGGCCTGTACCGAAATATGCCGATATGATTGTCGGTCTGTAATATTTCTTGCTGAACGCAATGGTGTCTGATGGTTTTTACCGTCGGACACCATTTTTGTTTTAAAACAACTCAATTGCTTCTCCAGAACCTTTTGGCTATTTTTCACCGTCAAAAAATTGGAGCCTTTCATGAACCTTGTTTCAAAAATCCGCACCGTTCCCAATTTCCCCAAAAAAGGAATCATGTTCAGAGACATTACCACTCTGCTGAAAGACAAAGAAGCGTTAACGTACACAATTGATAAGTTGTACGAACAGTATAAAGATAAAAATATTTCAAAAGTTGTCGGGATAGAATCTCGCGGGTTTATTATCGGTGCTGCATTGGCGTACAGGCTCGGGTGCGGATTTGTTCCGATACGAAAACCAGGAAAGCTTCCGGCTGAAACTATCCGTGAAGAATATCAACTTGAATATGGCAGAGACGCAATTGAAATTCACAAGGATGCTATAACGACAGGTGAACGAATATTAATTCACGATGATCTGCTTGCCACCGGCGGAACCATAGCGGCTGCCTGTAATTTGGTTAAAAATCTTGGCGGGGAAATTGTAGGATTGTCTTTCCTTATTGAGTTATCTTTTTTGAACCCCCGAAAAAAACTCACTGGGTATGATATTCATTCATTAATTCAGTATGATTCCGAATAGAGCCTTTCATATGAAAACTATTATTGAGCCGTTTAAAATTAAATCAGTAGAACCAATTCGCTTCACAACGCAAAAAGAGCGCACACGGATACTGAAAGAGGCCTATTACAACCCTTTTCTGATTCGGGCCGAAGATGTGTTAATTGATCTTCTTACTGACAGCGGAACAGCGGCGATGAGTGCAAAGCAGTGGGCCGGCATGATGGAAGGTGATGAATCTTATGCGGGCGCCAGAAGTTTTTTTCGGTTTGAAGCTGCAGTAAAAAAAATTACAGGGATGAAATTTATCATTCCAACGCACCAAGGCAGGGCGGCAGAAAAAATTATTTTCACCCTCATCGGCGGAAAAGGAAAATACATCCCAAACAACACACACTTCGACACAACGCGAGCGAATGTTGAATTTAGCGGTGCAGAAGCGGTTGATTTCCCTACCGAAGAAGGAAAACAACCTGAGGTGATTGCTCCATTTAAAGGAGACATGGATATTCCTGCATTAGAAAATTTTATAAAAAAAACAGGTGCCAAAAATATTCCGGCATGTTTCATCACTGTCACAAACAATTCCGGCGGCGGTCAACCTGTTTCAATGAAGAACATCCGCGATACGAAAACCTTGCTCAGGAAATATAACATTCCTCTTTTCCTCGATGCGTGCCGCTTTGCGGAAAATGCTTTCTTTATTAAAAAAAGGGAAAGGGGATACGCCGATAAAAGTCCGTTACAAATTGCTCAAGAAATGTTTTCCTACGCTGATGGTGTAACAATGAGTGCAAAAAAAGACGCGATTGTTAATATGGGAGGATTCCTTGCACTCAATGATGACACTCTTGCAACCAATGCTCGCAATCTATTAATAATCACTGAAGGATTTCCAACATACGGCGGACTTTCGGGACGCGACCTTGAAGCGATTGCCCAAGGGCTTGAAGAAGTTCTTGATGAACATTATCTCACATACCGTCTTCGCTCAGTAGAATATCTCGGTAATAAATTAACCGACGCAGGCGTGCCGATTCTTCAACCGCCGGGGGGACATGCAATATATATTGATGCAAAAAATTTTCTTCCTCATATTCCACCAAACCAATATCCGGGACAGGCTATAGTTGCAGAACTCTACCAAGCAGGGGGGATTCGGTCCGTGGAAATAGGAAGTGTTATGTTTGGGAAATATGGGAAGGACGGGAAACTCATTTCACCACCAATGGAGCTTGTTCGGCTTGCAATTCCGCGTCGAGTATACACCCAAAGCCACATTGATTATGTCAGTGAAGTTGTAATTGAAGTGTTCCAACGGCGAAATACACTGAAGGGATATAAGATTACTTATGAAGCACCCCAACTGCGACATTTTACGGCGCATTTTAAAATGATGTAAATTGAGGTCTAAAGATGGCACACCTTAAATAATAATTCTTAACACTTGTATCAGGGAAAATCAAGAAATTTAATAAGTCTTACAAAAACTCTTCTCTTGTCTCTTCATTAATTTTCATTGCAAGCCCGCTCATTTCTTTGTATTTTTATCCACGATGATAGTTTGTCCGGTATGCAAACATTCTAATGACGAATTTGCGATTACATGCGAATCGTGCAGCAGTTACATACAGGACCGTGTTCCGACGCTTGATTTTTTTGCAATGATTTGGATGATCATTGAGTCGCCAAAGCATGCGTTCAAAAAAATTATTCTTGCAGAACATAAAAATTTTGTTCTCTTGATAGCATTGTTTTCAGGCATCGGCATTTTCTTTGTTCTGATGTGGAGTAAAAAATCCGGCAATAATTACGACAATTTACTCCCGTTATTGTTCCATGGTACGGTTTTGGGAGTTATCATAAGTTTACCGTTTTTTTTTGCACTGACTACCAGTATTTATCTTTGTGCAAAAATTGTTTTTGGAAAAGGAAGCTGGAAGGAAACATACGGCATCATCGGCTGGTCGCTCGTACCCATAATGATATCGGTTGTGTTTGTTCTTCCAATTGAATTAGCATCGCTCGGATTGTATATTTTTTCCACAAGTCCGAGCGGCTACGAAGTAAAGCCGAGTGTCTACTTGATTTTGACAGGGATGGATGGAATATGCGTAGCATGGAGTATTCTTTTAGGTGCGATTGGTATTTCGATGGTACATCGAATAAAATTTATTGTAAGCTTATGTATTGTCTCTACAGTAGCCGTAGGAATTTTTTATCTCAGTGTAATTATATATTCATCATTTAACATTTAATAAAAGGGACTCAACCACGATGGGGAAAGTTATTCTCACCGTTCAATACGACGTGAAAGAAGTCAAGCGAAATGACTATCTTGCTGCAGTTGAAAAACTGAAGGCACATTATGCAACAAATCAGTATGTTTCATACTCCGTGTATGAACAGCGAGGCAAGCAAAATTCGTTTGCAGAAATTTTTCTTGCTCACTCTGAAGTTGCATACAAAAAATTTGAAGAGAGTGATGATCAAACAGCAGATGATCTTACGTCAACGCTGGACGAATTTGTTGATGGAAAAACAAAGTACACGACGTACATCGAAACTAAGTAAGCCTACTATGTCATTTCGCGATCCTATTGCGCTGTTAATGAGGGAGCATGAAGAGGCTCTTGGTAAATTGCAATTGTTAAAAAAATCAGCGCAAGATATCAAGAAAAAAGGATACTCCGAAAAATCATTTAAGCAGCTTCTAAAAGCTGTGGAGTATGTGGATGAAGAGGTTCGTCATCACAACAAGCATGAAGAAGATGCCTTGTTTCCTTTGGTCGAACGCTACGTTGACGGACCAACGACGGTTTTGCGTGACGATCATCAGAAGATGGCAAAGATTTACAAAAAATTGAGTTACAGCATTAAAGTGATGAAAGAAAATAGCGACGATAAAGTTGGACGCCAGGAATTGTGTGAGTCAGCCGAAGATATTGTGCAACTCATGGTGAATCATATTCACAAAGAAAATCACATTCTCTTTCCAATGGTTCAACGATTCTGCACAAAAGAAGAATTGAGAGAAGTGGCTAAAAAATTGTTGTAGGAAAACGACGGAAAATTCAAAGAGCCATTCGAAAATATCGGATGACTCTTTTTTTTGATCAAGAACAACTAATTTCTTTTTTCTAAAACCAGTTTTGATGTAATGGTTTCTTTGCCTCTTCTGAATTGAAGTTCCACCTCATCGCCTGGCTTATATTCTTGAAGGGCGTACGTATAATCGTACACATTCTTAATCTCAAATTTTCCAAATTTAATCAGCACATCACCTTTCTGTAAACCGGCTTTTGAGGCTGGACTGTTATCTCGCACCCCGGCAAGCATCATGCCATTAGCGTCTTCTGAATAATCAGGAATAGTTCCCACAAATACACGGAATCCTCTGCCGGCTCCTTGAGGTGGTGCCTGTGTTTTAATGTAATCAGGACGTCCTTTTGTTGTGTCAAGATCTATTACAAGCTTTGATGCATACTGAACAATGTGAGCAATCCCTTCATTAAAAATTTTATCTGCATCATCGGATGGCTTGTGGTAGTCTTCATGCAGACCCGTGAAGAAGAATAAGACCGGCACATTTGCTCCATAGAACGAAGAATGGTCGCTTGGACCGTACCCGTCTTTCACAAATTTTAATATAAAAGTTGAATCAGCATTGTATTTATTAAGAACACTATCCCAGCGTGAAGAGGTACCGGTTCCTTGAATTGTCAGCGCACGGTCTTTCAATCTTCCTACCATATCAAAATTGATCATGGTGATGGCATCAACAAGAGGGAGATTGGGATGCTTCGTATAATAAACCGAACCAAGCGTACCCATTTCTTCACCAGTAAATCCTATGAAAATGATATTTCTTCTCAAAACATTTTTTTCCGCCGAAAGCATCCGAGCTAGTTCGAGCATTGCAGAACTTCCAGACGCATTATCATCGGCGCCGTTATGAATTTCGTTCTTGTCCGGGGCCAATGAACCGGATCCTTCGCCGCCGTATCCTAAATGATCAAAGTGTGCACCGATGATGACATGCTCGTTGTTGTCATTCACTTTGAGAAGGCCAACAACGTTAGCCGTTTTCTTTTTGATCTGAATAATATCAGATGACACTGAAAGTTTTACGTTTTTAACTTCAAATGAAGCTGGCTTTAAAGTAGTTGCAATTTTATTGCGAAGAGAATCAAGAGTCAGTCCGCTAGATTTTAACCATTCGTTTACCACCGAGCGGGTGACTGAAAAAATAGGAAGTCCGGCATCACTTAATGAATTATCATATTTCAATTTAATAAGTTTATCCGATGAATCGTCAGCAGCTGAAGTAACAACGAGTAATGCCTTGGCACTTTTTTCGCGTGCTTGAAGAGATTTGTACCGCAGGGCAGATTGTTTTGAAAATTTCGAATGCGGATTATCTCCTTCAGGTGCATAGCGTAACACCAATACAATTTTATCTTTAACATCCAGACCGGCATAATCATCATATTTTTCTTCTTCGGAACTCATTCCAAATCCAGCAAATACAACTTCACCATTTACCGAACCGTTGGTAGAAAAGGAGATTGGAATAAAATCTTTTTGTACCACATACTCTTTGGTTTTCTTTCCAACCAACGCGGAAAGAAAATTATTTTTTCCTAGTTCAAGGGATTTTACAACTTCAAATTCTTGGAAATAGCTCCCTTTGTCACCAGCCGGCAACAATTCAAATGATTTGAACTGATCGGCGATATATTGCGCGGCAAGCTGATTCCCTTTTTCACCGGTGCCGCGTCCTTCAAGGGCATCGGAAGCAAGATACATTACATGGTGCTTTATGCGGATTGTGGACGAATCAGTTTGGGCAGTGCCATAGAGAAAAAGGAAGGAGAGAAGGAGAAATATTTTTTTCATTACAGTATTCCTTTAAATGTTTGTGCATCGAATGATTTTCCTGTGATTGATTTTGAATCTGATGAAGCCAGAGCAACAAAAATGTCTGTAACATCGTCCGGTTTTTTTACTGTGGATACTGCTTCATCAGGATAAGCATGATGGCGCATATCAGTTCTTATTGCTCCCGGGTTGACAGCATTGGCGCGGATATTTTTTGATCTTAACTCCTCAGCTAAAGCTTGGGTGAATCCCTCTATTCCAAATTTTGAAACACCGTAAGCCCCCCAGTTCGATTTCCCAAATCTCCCCACCGATGATGTTACATTGATGATTGACCCATTGGGGTTAAAGTATTGCAGTGCGTACTTCGTTATTAAAAAAGCGCCCGTAAGATTTACAGAAAGAACCTTTTCCCATTCAGTAAATGAATGATCAATGAAAGAAGCGCGTGAACCAAGAATGGAAGCGTTGTTAACGAGAATATCGAATTTTCCAAAATTCTTATAAGAATTTTCGACAAAATCCCTCACCTGACGTTCATCGGAAACATCAGTTTGTTCAAAATAGGATCTCCCGTTGTTGGATAAAATTTCCAAACTTACCAAACGCAAATGGTCGATATTTCTTGCACACAGACACACCATCGCACCTTCGTTAGCAAATCGAATTGCCAATGATTTTCCTAACCCACGAGACGCTCCGGTAATAAGAGCAACTTTATTTAACAACTTCACGCTAGGGCATCCAATCAGCTATAAAGACGTTAATTTCATGACGCGACTTTGCAGTTCGCATTGAAGCAAATACTAATTTCTTTCCATCGGGCGAAAACATTGGAAAGCCGTCGAATCCAATATCGTAGGTAACTTGTTCCAAATTATTCCCGTCAAGATCGATCAAAAATAAATCAAAATTATATCCTTTGGTGTCGTGCATGTTACTTGAAAAAATAATTTTCTTGCCGTCAGGAGTGAAATAGGGGGCAAAGTTCGCTGAGCCATTATGGGTAATTTGGCGCTTATTTGTTCCATCGGCATCAATCACAAAAATTTCCATGTGAGATGGTTTTACCAATTCTTGTTTTAATAATTCTTCACCTTCTCGCTGATCAGTGGAGTCAATAGGATGATGTGCGCGATATACAATTTTTTTTCCGTCAGGAGAAAAAAATGCACCGCCATCGTACCCTTTATCATGTGTCAATCTTCGAACATTGGATCCATCTGCATTCATGAGATAAAGTTCAAGATCGCCGTCCCGAGATGAAGTGAATACGATTTGTTTTCCATCCGGTGAAATTGTCGCTTCCGCATCATATCCGGAGGAACTTGTGAGTACCTGAAGATTGGATCCGTCAGGATTTGCAGTATAAATATCGTAGCTGTTAAACACTCCCCATACATACCCTTTGGAACGATCTGGATCCGGTGGACATTGAGAGTTTGTCGCATGGGTTGAGGCATATAAAATATTTTTTCCATTTGGATAAAAATACGCGCATGTGGTGCGTCCTTTGCCTGTACTGACAAGCCTGTTGTTGGATCCATCGACATTCATGGTAAATATTTGATCACAACGGAAACTATCACGCGTCGCTTGATAAATTAACTGCTTTCCATCCGAAGAAAAATACGCTTCTGCATTTGCACCGCCAAAGGTAAGCTGGGTGAGATGGGAAAAATGTTTTTCGGTTTGACTGAAGAGAATTGACGAAAGAATTGCAGAAAGAAGAATTATTTTTTTCATTTTTTGCTCCGTTAAAAATTGGTGGTATAATCTACGGAATACCGAATGGGTATTCAAGGTTTGTCTGTCATCCAAAATGAAATAATCGTATATTGACACAACTTAAAAGGAAACTATGGCTAATAAAGCGTTACATCGCTTTGCTCTCTTTACTGCATTCTGCACATTCGTTTTAATTTTTATCGGCGGGCTAGTCACAAGCACAGGTTCAGGTCTGTCGGTGCCAGATTGGCCTACAACATACGGTCAAAATATGTTCACCTATCCAATTGATAAATGGGTTGGCGGAATAAAATACGAGCATGGGCACCGGTTATTTGCTTCATTTGTCGGGATACTTACAGTTATTCTTGCCGTGTGGCTTGCGATAAAAGAAGAACGAAAATGGGTGAAATGGTTTGGTTATGGAGCAGTTGGCGTAGTTGTGCTTCAAGGAATTTTAGGAGGTTTAACTGTTTTGTTTCTTCTCCCGGTACCAATTTCGGTTGCTCACGGAATGCTTGCACAAACATTTTTCTGCATCGTTTCTTCCATCGCACTTTTTACTTCTCAATGGTGGAGGGAAGAAGAGCCGATGTCGATTTCAATAAATGAAATCTCAATTCAATTTTTTCCTCTTGCTGCCTCAATAGTTGTTTTCATTCAGCTCGCATTGGGTGCGTTGCTGCGCCACACGTATTCTGGGTTGGCTGTTCCGGATTTTCCTTTGGCATATGGACAAATATTTCCGACAATTTCGCGAGATGCAATTGCACAATACAATCAAAACTTACTTCGCGAGGAAATTCGATGGGCGGGGGATACACCGATTGAAAGCTACCAAATTGTGATTCACATGATTCATCGGTTGTGGGCGTATGTCGTTGCGATAACAGTGATCGGTGCAGGATTTAAAGTCTATCGTGCAAAATTTCTCCCAAAAAAAATTCGAAGAAACGGGGGTGTGATGATAGCAGCTGTAGCAATTCAATTTACACTAGGGGCATTGACAGTATTAACACGCAAAGAAGTCGTGGTCACCACGGCACATGTTGCTGTTGGTGCGTTTACATTAGTATTGTGCGTATTGACAACGTTACAGGTCTCAAAATATTTTGGCTTTAGATTTTCCAATTTTAATTCAACTCGGTAAATGGACAAGCCAACCCCCTTAACGAACGAAGAGATAGTTCTCAAACGACCCTTGTTGCGGATCGTGAATGATTTTTGGTTGCTAATGAAACCAGAGTTGACATTACTTTCCGTTTTTACCGCCTTGTGCAGCGCTTATCTTGCGATTCAAACTACACAAGAAATACAAATTTCCATTTTCCCTCTGCTGGCTCTCGGAACCTTGCTTGTCGGCGGAGGATCCGGAGCGTTGAATCAATATTTTGAACATGAGTATGATGCGTTAATGAAGAGAACTGAAAAACGTCCTGTTCCCGATGAACGGTTAACGCCGAACGAAGCTCTCATTTTTGGAATTAGTATATCGTTAGTAGGAGCTGCAGTTCTTTACATAATTCATTGGCTTGCAGCAGTCTTGGCTCTTTCAACATTGGTAACATATCTTTTTCTTTACACACCGTTGAAACGAATATCAACTATTTCAACTATTATTGGAGCAATTCCCGGAGCGTTACCAACATTAATCGGGTGGTCAGCAATACAACGATCTCTTTCTGTTGAGGCGCTAACACTGTTTGCTATTTTATTCTATTGGCAGCTTCCTCATTTTTATTCTATCGGGTGGTTGTATCGAACAGATTATGCAAAAGCCGGATTTCGTTTGTTGACGATTGTTGATATTAAAGGAAGCCGAGTCTCGAGACAGATAATTTTTAATCAAACGGTACTCCTCTTTATTGGGGTTTCTCCGGCCATTGTAGGGTTGGTGGATGTAGAATATATTCCTGTTGCTTTGGCGGTAGGATTTGGATTTCTGTTTTTCGGGATTCGATTTTTTCGGAATGTACAATCTGAACATTCGGGATTGGCAGCGAAAAATTTATTTTTTGCTTCATTAGTTTATATCCCGCTTATTTTCTCTGCAATGATTTTGTTTAAGGCCGCGCAATGAACTTTCATGATCTTCCGACTCTTAACGCCTTCTTGAATTTTACCAGCTTTATGTTCCTTCTCTTCGGATTTAAACAAATCAGAATAGGGAATAAAGAGAGACACAAAAAATTCATGTTGGCAGCCGCCGTAACTTCAATGTTGTTTTTAGTCAGCTATTTAATTTATCATGCTCAAATCGGGTCTGTAAAATTTCAGGGGACAGGTTTAAGCAGGCCGATCTATTTCGCCATTCTTATTTCACACACCATTCTCGCCATTGTTGTCGTGCCGATGGCAGTTGTTACTTTTTATAGAGGGCTGAAAGGGAAGTATGATCTGCACAAAAAAATATCGAAAAAAACCTTCTATGTGTGGTCGTATGTATCGGTGACTGGTGTTGTTGTTTACTTGATGCTATATCAAATTTTTGGATGAAACCATGTTGGAGAAGGCTGATAAGATGCCGTTCTATCAGTTAAAACGTATTCACTAAAATTGATGAAACCAATTTTGTAAAATTATTTTTTACTCGGTTTGCTGTTTCGTTCACTTCAGCATGAGAAAGTTTTGTCGGGGAGATTCCTGTTGCCATGTTTGTGATACATGAAATACCAAGAACTTTTAATCCCAAGTGATTTGCCAGTATAACTTCTGGAACGGTAGACATTCCCACTGCATCGGATCCAATTTTTCCCATCATTCGAATTTCTGCTGCGCTTTCATACGTCGGTCCTTTTGTCCAAACATAAACACCTTCTTCGGTTGGAATCTTGTGTTCCGATGCCAATGATTTTGCTTTTCGTAAAAGAGCTTTGTCAAAAACTTCATGAGTAATATTGTTTGGAACTATATTAGACACGGTATTACCGATAAGCGGATTTTCTCCTGTAAGATTTATATAATCGCGAATGAACATAAGTGTTCCGGATTCAAACTTTCGATTAATTCCACCGGCGGCGTTTGTAATCAAAAGAATTTCAACTCCAAGTGCCGAAGCAATTTGAATAGGGTAGACTACTTTTTGCACATCATTGGTCTCATAAAAATGAATCCGGCCTTGAAACACCATCAGTTCGGGAGATTCTTTTCCTTCAAATTTTATTTTCCCGAAAATAATTTTTCCTGAATGCCCTTGAACAGACGAAACAGGATAGTGTGGGATATCTTTTGTTGAAATGATTTGCGGATTTTTTACCAGTGTTCCAAAATCACCAAGCCCCGAACCAAGCACAACTCCGATTTTTGGTTTGGTTGAAATTTTAGAGTTAATATATTTTAAACTTTCCTGAAGCATATTAAAATTATCCAACCAAAATTCCGGCGATCGTTGCTGTCATCAAGGTTGCAATTGTACCGCCAAGAAGTGCACGCAATCCAAATCTGGCAATATCACTTCTGCGATTTTCAGCCAGCGGAGAAATGCCACCAATCTGAATTGCAATGGAAGAGAAATTTGCAAATCCGCAGAGAGCATAGGTTGCGATAGTGATGGCTTTTGGTGACAGCATTTTTGCCGAGATCATATCCGCAAGTTTTGAGTATGCGACAAATTCGTTAAGTACAGTTTTAATTCCCATCAAACTTCCGACATTTAAAGCGTCATGCCACGGCACGCCAATAGCAAATGCCACAAATTGCAGAATCAACCCGAACAGCAATTCCAAAGAAAGAGGGTGTCCATAATTCGATTGTAACATTACATTTAAACCGGTAACCCAACCGACCCATCCGAGCAATCCATTTAGTAATGCAATCAAAGCAACAAATGCTACAAGCATCGCGGCAACATTGATGGCAAGTTTCACACCGTCCGATGCCCCGCCCGCAGCAGCTTCAATCACATTTGAATGTGTTTTTTCAATTTGTAATTTCACAGTCCCTTTGGTCAATGGCTGTTCAACCTCGGGAATCAATACCTTTGCGATGATCATCGTTGCGGGTGCAGACATTACACTTGCTGCAAGAAGATGTCCTGCAAATTGAATTTGCGCAGTATCTAATTCCCATCCATTTGCTTTAGCAAATGCAATACCAAGCATTTGCACATACGCAGCCATTACGCCGCCGGAGATGTGTGCCATTCCTCCGATCATCATTGTCAATAATTCTGAGTTTGTCATTGTTGCAATGTACGGCCGAACGGTAAGGGGAGCTTCCGTTTGTCCGATGAAAACACTCGCGGCAACTGACAATGATTCTGCTCCGCTCGTGCCAAGAACTTTTGCCATAAACCATGCAATCCCTTGAACAATTTTCTGCATGATTCCCAAGTAATAGAACACAGACATAAGCGAAGCAAAAAAGATTATTGTTGGAAGAACTTGAAAAGCAAAAAAGAATCCCATTGTACCAGGCGCCGCCGGACCGATCGCCAATCCGCCAAAAACAAATGTTGCTCCTTCGGTTGTAAATTCAAGCAGTTTAACAAACCCTGTGCTGATTCCCCGGAATATCGATCGTCCAATGTCGGTTTTCAGTACGATGAACGCAAAGAGAAATTGAAGCGCAATTCCCGTTCCGACTAAGCGCCAATTTACTAACCGCCTATTATTGGAAAATGCGAAGGCGATACCTACCACGACGACCAATCCGATAAGACCATGTACAATTCCGAGAATATCCATACGATCCTTTCTTAAACAAAAAATTGATTAGGAAGAAAATTTTCCGATCAAAATAATTATTCGGGTATATAGTGACATTTTCTGCAACGCGCTTCATAGGAATCTGCGGCTCCAACAACCACACGATCTGCTGAAACAATTTTACGCTGTGTTCGGTCGGCAGGATTTCCGCACACGACACAAATAGCGAGGGTCTTGGTTATGTATTCCGCGATGGAGAGAAGCTGCGGCATTGGTTCGAAGGGTTTACCGCGATAATCTTGATCAAGTCCGGCAACAATCACACGCTTACCGTCATTGGCTAACTGTTCACACACATCAACCAGTGACAAATCAAAAAATTGACCTTCATCGACGCCGATGACTTGGGCGTCTTTTGACAATTTTAATATCTCTTGCGGCTTGTCAATGACGATGGATTCGAGAGCTTGTGTGTTGTGTGAAACGATTTGTGTAGAGCTGTACCGGTTATCAATGCGGGGTTTAAAGATGAGCACTTTTTGTCGTGCGATTTGTGCGCGTCGAAGGCGGCGGATGAGTTCTTCAGTTTTTCCGCTGAACATACATCCGACAACTACTTCAATCCAACCGATATCTTTGGGAGCTTGTTGTTGTGTGACTTCCATAAAATCTCAATAGATAAATTTTCGAGTTGTGAACTGCGGAGAAATATAGAGAAAACACGTTCTAATATCAAAAGAAAATTATGCCAACGTAATCTTTGTAAGTTCGGGCGGGCAGTTGATGCGCAGAGGAATGCCTACGGTGCCGATACCTCGGTTGACATACATTTGCGATGTGTCGAGATAGTACAATCCGGCGATATATTTTGAGAAAAAAGCAGCGAGGGAGATATTGATCCCATCAATTTTGGCAAACACAATTTGCCCTCCGTGCGTATGCCCGCTGAGTGTCAATTCGATGCCAAATTTTTTTGCATTTTCAAAATAATATGGCTTATGGCAGAGTAAAATTTTAGGATTAGTATTCTTTGCCGAAGATAACGCTTTTGTCAGATAGTCATCCGCATTTACTCCACGGCCAATATCATCTACGCCAACGAAGTTGATGAATGAATCATCTTTCCAAATTTTTACTGAATCGTTCCTGAGAAGTTTTACTCCACAATCATTGACTTCTTTCGCTACACGCTCAACATCCTTGGCAAAGTAATCGTGATTGCCCAAACATCCATAAATTCCATACGGAGCTTTTAAATTTGAAAATGCTTCGGCAAAAGGATACACTTCCTCAGTTTGACTATTGACAAAATCTCCCGTTACAACCACCAAGTCAGTATTTAATTCACTCATTGCCTTTACATAGCCATCCATATCCTCCTTATTCATAAAGGCACAGGAATGGATATCGCTTAACATCCCAATAGTAAAGCCTTTAAATTGCTCCGGCAGATTGGGGATGGTAATTGTCTGATTGAAAATATCATACGTGTCGGTTTCAGTAACATTAGTCGAGGTTCCAACAAAAGAAAGTGCCGATATTCCAATAATTCCATGCTGGATAAACTCTCGGCGGGACGGATCAAATTTTTTGATAGTTTCGTCTTCTTTCATTTCTTACCTTGATTTTGCTTGAGTTTTTTCATAATTTTGTATTAGAAAATTTCAAAAGCTATTATCATCAACAAGGAACATCATGTATACGTTTCTCATTTTTCTGGAAATCATTATTGCCATCCTTTTAATTATCGTCATTTTGCTGCAAAACAGCAAAGGTGGTGGACTTTCTGCAAGTTTTGGGGGTGGAAGTATTGGAACAGTATTCGGTGTTCGTCGAACATCAGATTTTCTTTCCAAAGCAACATCATATCTTGCAGGGGCTTTTATCGTTTTGTCTTTGGCAGTCAATTTATTTTTCCTTCCTGGTAAAGGCAAAACTGCCGAATCTGTAATTCAAAGTGGAAAAACGACATCTGTACCCGCTGCGCAAATTCCAATTCAAAATCAACCAACACCTACACAAAATAAATAAGTGTAGTGGGGTCTCTCATCATTTGCGGTGGAAATTTTGATGTGAATACTTGCATCCATGGCTCAATTGGTAGAGCAACTGACTCTTAATCAGTGGGTTCCAGGTTCGAGTCCTGGTGGGTGCACAAATAACAATAACTCCCGATATCAACTGTCGGGATTTTTTATTTGCGGATTTATTAGTATAGTGATGATATGAGGCGATTTCAAAAGCATATCTTTGTCTGCACGAACGAAAGGCCAAAAGACCATCCTAAAGGATGCTGTCTGCATAAAGGATCTGCTAAGGTTCGTGATAAACTGAAGGGTGAACTAAAAACACTTGGATTGAGTTCTATAATCAGAATAAATAATTCTGGGTGTTTAGACGCTTGTGAATATGGTGCGACGATGGTAATTTACCCTGAAGCAGTTTGGTACGGCGGTGTAACAGTAGACGACGTTGAAGATCTTGTGAGTGAACACATTCTGCACGGCAGAGTTGTGGAACGATTAAAAATTAACAATCTAAAATTTGATACAGACACTCACGTTGAACCCGTAAAACGGTAACCTATGGACCAATTCATTTATTCAATTCTACTTCAACGAAGCGGAAAAGAATCTGAGCAGACTGATTCTTCATTTTTTGCAGGACTGCATGCTGCGCTTGGTTCTGAGCTTGAAAGGGAAATAACTGAATCAAAAAAGGATGCGGCAGACACAATTCAGAAAAGCGTTGCGAATCTCCGCGGAGGGCTGGCTCAATTCCTTTCAACGCCATTAAAATCAGATAAAGACGACATAGAACTATTGATCCGCGAAAATCTTGAGCATGCAGCATCGCAGCTTGGAAAAGGAAAATCACTTTCCACAGTGCGACAATCTTCATTCCGTGTAATTGAACCGCAACATGTTCCGCTTCATCGCCAACTGGTTGGTGTGGTTCGGCGGATTTTAAAAAATGGTAAAACATTGCTTGCCAATGCGGGAGTTGCGACAGGGAAGAATTCTGGAACTCTGTATTATTCATCATTTATGGTTGATGAATTCGCAACGGTACCTTTGATTAAATTGAAATTTGATGCCTTTGCAGAAAAAAATCCTGACTTGGAATATGCAGTCATCAATGATTCGCTCTCTTCAACAGTTTTTACCATTGCATATGATAATTCAGCGACAAGCCATGAAGTTGTTATGAACTTCAATGCACCGGATTCCATCGTGGAAAAGCTCCATACAAAACGTGCAACGTTACTTGAACAATTTGGTGTAAAAAATATCCGGCTTGCCAAGCGTTCTTTCGTCATGGGATTTTCTTCGCAATTTCAACTTGAGTTTGGTGTTGATGTAAATAAACATCCTTTAGGAAGCATCATCATGTCGTTGGTTGGTGATGATGACGATTTAGAAGATGCACTCACTACACAAGGATCTTTAATCGTTCTTGAAAAAATTGCTTAAAGGTATATCAAAAGAATCTTTTGAGCAAAAAAAAGCTCGCACTAAGGAAATTGAAAAACTCCTTCAAAAAGAATACCGCAGTACAAACACCGCCCTTCAGTATTCATCACATTTTCATTTGGTTGTTGCAGTAATTTTATCGGCACAGTGTACGGATGTCCGTGTTAATCTCGTAACTCCCGGGCTCTTTGCACAATTTTTAACAATAGAAGATTTTGCAACTGCAGATGTGCGTCTATTAGAAAAGCTGATTCATTCCACCGGCTTTTACCACAACAAAGCGCGAAATATTATTGCCTGCGCAAAAACAGTGTTGGAAAAGCATCAGGGAAGAGTACCGCACACCATGGAAGAACTCATCCAACTTCCGGGAGTCGGCAGAAAAACAGCTAATGTTGTGCTCGGTGAAGCGTTTCAGAAAATAGAAGGCGTTGTAGTCGATACGCACGTCTTACGACTTTCACAACGTTTGGGCTTGACAAAAAATGAGGACGCCGTAAAGGTTGAACAAGATCTTATGTCGCTGGTGCCCAAAAAAAAGTGGTTCCATTTTTCAAATGCTTTAATTCTTCATGGCAAAAAAATTTGTCCTGCCCGCAAACCTCTTTGTGACCGATGTCTGTTGTCTCTTCTTTGCCCGTCTTCCAACATTTAAAGCCTTTTTCAAAATTTTTTATTTGAGTTTGCTACTATTTTGACTTTCCTTCTGAAATATTTTCGGAGAATGTTATCTTATTTGTACTGGAAATTTCAACACAAAAAGAGGATATTCGAACAGCTTTAATTGCCCTGTTAAGTTTGGCTGTTGATAAAGCTGCAACACAAGCGTGATTTTCTTTTGGCAAAATTGTCAACCAACAATTTTGAGCGACAATAAATTTCTACATAATTTTATTTGTGTATAAACTGTTATTATTACGAAGGGTAAAAACTATCATGCCGCTTGATCGAAATGATGCACTTACATTGATGCATGAGTATACGCAAAGTGAAAGTTTGCGAAAGCATATGCTGTGCGTTGAAACCGCTCTGCGTGCATATGCAAAAAAAAATAACGCCGATGAAGAGCTTTGGGGAATAACCGGGTTACTTCATGATTTCGACTATGAAAAATTCCCCAATCCGCCGGACCATCCGATAAGGGGCTCTGAAATTTTAGCTTCAAAAGGATATCCCGAGGAAATGCGAATTGCAATCCTTGGACACGCGAGTTATACCAATGTGCCCCGAACTTCCAATCTTGCAAAAACCCTTTTTGCCTGCGATGAATTATGTGGCTTTCTTGTTGCCTGCGCTTTAGTGAAGCCAGACAAACGCATTGCATCGGTTGAAGTTCTTTCAGTCAAGAAAAAACTTAAGGATAAAGCGTTTGCACGAAATGTAAGCAGGGAAGATATTATTAACGGCGCCAGTGAATTGGGTATACCGTTGGATGACCATATTCAATTTATCCTGACTGCGTTGAAATCAAATTCGACAGCATTAGGTTTGTAAAATTCTTTTTGAAATGAAACTCTTTTTTCGTTCTTTCGTAACCTAATCTGGTGTATTACCATTTACATAATTATGTGGAGATCCCGATGAAAAAATTATTTTCATTTTTTTTTGTCATTGTAGTATTTTCAATTCCACTTTTTGCGCAAGAAGAAGGAACTGAACCCGAAAAGGAATATTCTCACCCTCTTCGGACAAAGATAGGAGGAGCTGGTGGAGTGACTCCAATTGTTACGATGTTTGACAATGCCGGACTTGATAAGTTCTTGGGAAATGCCGGACTTCCTAAACTTGGCACAGATCCGGTGTATTTAATAGGTGGCGAAGGGTATGGATATATTATGTTTATAAAAAATGTCCGCATGGGTGGTTTTGGTGTCAGTGGGTCTCGAACCGTAAGTTTGCTGCAAAATAGTGGGGGCGGTACTCTTAAGAAAGAAGTGGAATATGGAATTTCGTACGGCGGTTTTTTAGTCGACTATGTGGTTCCGGTAACATACAAAGTAGATGTTGCTCTTGGTGCTTCAATTGGAGGCGGCAGTATTAACGTTAGGATGACTCGCGACGACGGATCCTTTAAAGATTGGACCGATTTGTGGAATAAATATGGAGATGTAAGTAGTGCATCAGGAAATTATACAAGACATCTTACAGGATCATTTGGTGTTTTTAATCCTCACGTAAGTGTGGAATATACGCTTCTGACATGGCTGCAGTTACGTGTAGGTGCAGGATATCCGATTTTCTTCAGTCCGGATTGGAAGCTTGATGACAAATTCACGCTTGACGGTGTTCCATCGAAAATAAAAGCCAATGGATACACGATCAATGCGGGAATTATGTTTGGATTTTTCGGCTGGTAATTGTTTAAGTAAATGACCGTCACCTTAGTCGTGACGGTCATTTTTTATTTTAAAGTTTATCAAATCTTGCTTGGAAGAACCGCAAATATTTCGGCTCGTACACCATTTTTAAACCGCGCACGTTATTCCGATTTTGAAATACTTCGTACACCGACTCAACAGTAACATCACAGTGCGCTTGAGTGTAAACACGACGAGGGAATGTAAGCCGTACCAATTCAAGCTTAGGATAGTAATGATCGCCGGTTTCTTTATTCCGTCCGGCTGAAACAATACCTCGTTCCATCGATCGAATTCCTGAATCCAAATATAATTCCGCGGCAAGTGTCTGTGCAGGGAATTTTAATTGCTCAAGATGCGGATAGAATTGTTTTGCATCCAAAAAAATTGCGTGGCCGCCAATCGGTCTAACAATCGGAATCCCAAGCTCTATCAGACGGTTTCCGACATATTCTATCTGACCGATGCGTGCTTGTAGGTGATCTACTTGACACGCCTCCACAATACCGCGAGCCATGGCTTCCATATCACGACCGGCAAGACCGCCATATGTATGTAACCCCTCATACACAACCACCATGTTTCTTGCTTCTTCAAAAACATCATTATCGTTGAGCGCAAGAAATCCGCCGATGTTGACAAGCAAATCCTTTTTTCCGCTCATGGTTGCCGCGTCGGAATACGAGCAAATCTCTAGCAAAATTTCTTTTATCGATTTATTTTCATAACCTTTTTCTCGCCGTTTGATGAAATAAGCGTTTTCCATCGCGCGAGTTGCATCAAGCACCACTTTAATTCCGTGTTTCGAAGTTAATGCTCGTACCTGTCGTAAGTTTTCCATCGAAATTGGCTGGCCCCCCGCCATATTCACGGTTGCGCCGATTGTGACGTAAGCAATTTTTTTCCCGCCGACTTTCGTAATCAAATTTTCTAATTTTTGTAAATCGACATTACCTTTGAAAGGATGGAGATTTTGAGAATCGTGTGCCTCATCAATAATGATATCAACAAATTTTCCGCCATTTAATTCTTGATGCAATCTGGTAGTTGTGAAGTACATATTTCCCGGGACATAATCGCCCGGCTTGATTAATATTTTGGAAATAATATGTTCTGCCCCTCGTCCTTGATGAGTCGGGACAAGAAATTTATACCCGTAGAACTCCTGAACTTTTTCTTCTAAATGATAATAGTTGACGCTTCCTGCATACGCTTCATCACCCATCATCATACCAGCCCATTGATTATCACTCATAGCATTGGTTCCGCTGTCAGTCAAGAGATCGATGTACACATCTTTCGACTTGAGAAGA
The DNA here is from genome assembly GCA_028749215.1 of Bacteroidota bacterium. GTDB lineage: Bacteria > Bacteroidota > Ignavibacteria > UBA10030 > UBA8401 > JAQUOA01. Next base: position 27,397 of record JAQUOA010000001.1, on the reverse strand, counting down.
AAAGTATTATATCCGGCTTCGGTAATATGTTTCTCGCGTTCTTCGCGAGTGGTCATTGTCAATGGTTCAACAACTTTAATTTTGAATGGTTCAGCCCATGAGCGGCGTTGGAATGGCATGAAGACTCCTTTTTGTTGCGTTGATTTTAGAAGGTGATTTTGGTATTATCGTGTTAGTTGCACGGCTAAATATATTGAAACTTTGCTGATTAACAATGCAGTCTTTTGCATACCGACTTGAACTCACGGACGGATGGCGTAATGATAAAATCAAGTGTTCTAAAACAGCTCTCTTCAATTGTTGAAAACAAAAATTTCTATACGTCGCAAGAGGACAAAATAACATATTCATACGATGGAACTCCACTTCTCGAACATCTTCCGGACGCTATTATTCGTCCGACTAATAAGGAACAAATTTCTCACATTGTTAAGCTTGCCAACAAAGAGCACTTTTCTATTGTACCTCGAGGTGCGGGCACGGGACTGAGCGGGGGATCTATCCCTGTTGAAAACTGCATTGTTCTTGATATGTCTCAATGGAATAAAATACTAGAAATAGACACGGAGAACTTAACGGCATGGGTTGAACCCGGAGTAATTACTTCTCAACTGCATCAAGAAGTAGAAAAAATTGGTTTATTTTACCCGCCGGATCCCGGCAGCATGAATATTTGTACTATCGGCGGTAATGTAGCAGAAAATTCAGGCGGACTTCGGGGATTAAAATACGGCGTCACGAAAAACTATGTGATGGGTCTAGAGGTAGTCTTACCGAATGGAGAAATTATTATCTGTGGAGGAAAGAACGTAAAAGATGTTGCAGGATATAATTTGAAAGATTTTTTCATCGGCTCCGAAGGAACGCTTGGCATTTTTACGAGAATTTTATTGAAACTTATTCCTAAACCGCAGACAAGTAAAACGATGCTTGCGTACTTTAACACGCAGTCTGATGCCGGAAAAACTGTCTCGGCAATTATTGCACAAAAAATCATTCCTGCTACAGTAGAATTCTTAGATAAGACGACCATTCGGTGCGTTGAGGATTTTGCGAAACTTGGGTTACCTACTGATATAGAGTCTTTGTTGTTATTGGAAGTAGATGGACATCCTGTTGTTGTAGAAGAAGAAGCGGCTAAAGTTGTGGAGTGTTGCAAAAGGAATAACGCAATTGAAATAAAGATTGCTGGGACAGAAGAAGAAGCAATGAGATTGAAAACAGCGAGACGATCTGCATTTTCTGCACTGGCTCGAACCAAACCCACCACAATTCTCGAAGATATTACTGTTCCTCGCAGTTCTGTTGCTGTCATGCTCGAAAAAATTCAAGTTATCTCTAAAAAGTATGACATCCAGATTGGCACATTTGGCCACGCGGGGGATGGCAATTTACATCCAACATGTCTGACGGATGAAAGAAATTATGAAGAAATTGGACGAGCAGAAAAGGCCTACGAAGAAATTTTCGTTGAAGCCATAAAGTTGGGGGGAACGATTACCGGTGAACACGGCACAGGTTTAGCAAAGAAAAAATTTCTCCATCTTGTTTCGGGATATACGGCAATTGAAACTATGCGGACCATTAAGCGGGCACTTGATCCTAATAATATTCTGAATCCCGGAAAAGTGTTTGACCTATGACCACAGTCAGGCCGAACAATTTTTTCCTCGAGACAGATATCCCAAGCAACGATGTCATTACAAACTGCATGCATTGTGGTTTGTGCTTACCTGTATGTCCTACCTACGCAATTACCGGCAGGGAAAAATCATCTCCGCGCGGTAGAATTCGATTAATAAAAGCTGTGGCTGAAGGAACGTTGGATGTGACGGATGGGTTCATCGAAGAGATGAATTTTTGTTTAGATTGTCAAGCATGCGAAACTTCATGTCCTGCCGGAGTGAAATATGGTTCCTTGGTTGAAAGCGCTCGAAATCAAATTCGTCTTTTGAACAAGCAGTCGTTTCTCGAAAAATACCTTAAAAAGATTTTTTTGACAACAGTAATTTCAAACACACGATGGTTAAAGATTACCGCAAAAATTTTACGGCTTTATCAAAACAGTATTGTAGAAAAAATTATTCAAAAGAATAAAATCATCTATTTTTTTGTTTCAAAATTAGTGCAGCTTCAAAAACTTTCTCCTCGAGTTGACAAATTATTTTTTGATGAACAGCATCCTGAAATCTTAAAGCCCAACGGTGTTTCGAAATACCGGATTGGATTTTTGTCGGGATGTTTGATGAATGTAGCTTTTGCAAAGATCAATGAAGATACAATTAAAGTGTTACTGCATCATGATTGTGAAGTGATTATTCCCAAAGAGCAAGTTTGCTGCGGCTCTTTGCAGGCTCATAACGGTGATTTTGAAATCGCACGCGAGCTTGCAAAAAAAAACGTGGATGTTTTTTCAGGATATGACTTGGATGCAATTGTAATGAATTCAGCGGGATGTGGTGCGTTAATGAAAGAGTATGGGGAATACCTTAAAGACGATCCGAAATACTTCCAAAAAGCTCAAAAGCTATCGAACAAAGTAAAAGATTTATCGGAATTTCTTATTGGTATCGGGTTAAAAAAGACGGAAAGAAAGTTCACCAAACGAGTTACGTATCATGATGCCTGTCATTTAATCCATGCGCAAAAGATTTATAAGGAGCCGCGGGAAATAATCCAATCAATTCCGGGAATTCAATATATAGAACTAAATGAGGCGTCTTGGTGTTGTGGTAGTGCGGGTATTTATAACGTTGTCAATTATTCCGATTCAATGAAAATTCTTGATAGAAAGATGGAAAATATCCTATCGGCAAACCCAGAATATATAGTTACAACTAATCCGGGATGCATCACTCAGATTGCCTATGGCTGTAAAACAAGAAACTTGGGAACTCAGGTGATCCATCTTGCTACATTACTTAGAGAGATTTACGGCATTTAAAATTGCTTGCGAAATTAAATTTAGATGGTATTGACAAATTTCATTTTATTCGCGCTGGAGACTTCGCACTTCATGAGGTATCGAAAAAAGTAGGATGCTGATGAGACAAATTTTACAAATATGTTTGGCGACAACAATATTTTCAATTATACTATTTGGACAAGCATCAAATGATGAATGTTCAACTGCCACCGTCATTGGATCTCTTCCATACCACACTACTCAAAATACTCGCTTGGCAACTCCGAATGTGACTGATCCTAAAATATCTTGCAACGACAGTTCAAGTAGTGGCAAAACTATTTGGTTTAAATTTACAGCAACAAAGGATACGGGTATGTATTTTAGCACGATTGGTAGCACACCGACTGCTGATTATGACATCATGCTCGGTGTATTTGTCGGCACGTGCGGCAATTTTACGGAGGCGGCGTGTAATGATGATGCCCATGGAACACGACAATCCGAGATTTACATGAAGGTTAAAAATGGTACCACATATTATATTCTTGTTGGAGAATGGGGTGGCGGAGGAACAAGCGGTGGAGTTCCAACCGGCGGTGATTTGGTGTTTGATGCTTTTGAAGGATTAACACCTCAATATGTTCTAGGACCGAAATCTGGCACTGTTGCAAGTGGAACATCGGTATTGATAGGCAGCTTTCCAGTAATTTTCCCCAAAGCAGATGAAACACAGGAAAAATTTATTCCAAAAAATCCTGAGTTGGAAGAAAAGCACAGTGAAGTTATTAAACCGTGGCTAAGATTTAAAAAATCAAAAGTTGAGCCGTTGGCACTTGAGGGAGAAAATTATATTGAAGATAAAAGCTCACTTCAAACATCAATAAGCCGGCCCGTAATTTTATCGTCTCACGAAGGTATCCCGATGACGAATTCAATTCCACCCGACCCGATTATGGCTGTGGGACCAAATCATGTTATCGTCATGGTAAATTCATCCTTTAGAATTTTTGATAAAAATGGAACTGCATTAAAAACAATCGCCGCACAAAATTTTTTAAATTCGATCGGACCCGGAACAAATCCTAACGACCCCCAGATTCTCTATGATCATTATGCTAAGAGATTCGTGATGGTGTGGATGTCCAATCCGACAACAACGGATCATCGCCACTTTATTGCAGTGTCGGCAGATAGCAATGCTATGGGAACATGGTATATGTGGAGCACCTCTGCTTTAATGCTTGGTGATTCTATAACCGGTAATTGGGGAGATTATCCTGCGTTGAGTTATGATAGTGTTGCTGTGTATCTTACTTCACGACAGTTTAGTTTAGCTAATAATGGTTTCAATTATAGTAAACTGAGAATATTTTCTAAAACTGATTTATATGCAAACACCGCCAGTCAACTGCAGTATAAAGATTTTTGGAATTTTCTCGACCCAGCAACACTCAACCCGGTTGATGGTTTGCGTCCATATAATTCTTATTCACAAACATCAACAGCATTTCTTTTAAACACACCAAATGGTTCACCAGCTAATTATATAACGCTTTGGAAGGTTTCCAATCCCGGCGGACCGTCACCAACAATTGATGTCAATAACGTCCCCGTAACTCAATATTCATCTCCAGTTAATAGTGACCAACTAGAAGGAAGCGGAGCACTTTTGATTGAATCTGGTGGAAAAAATATTCGATCAAATCCAATTTATAGGGATAGTTCATTGTGGGCTGTGCACTGCATCGCAAGTGGGCCTGGAAATGTTTATTCCGCGGTGAGATATGTTAAAATAAATCCTTTTACCGGAAAAGTAATTGAAGATGCCGCACTTGGCTTAACCGGCTACTGGCATAGCTGGGCATCCCTCATGGTTGATAAAGATGAGAATGTTCTTGTGACATTTAGCCGGTCTGGACTTGGAGAGTATATTGGTGCATTTTTATCAAGTCGAAAGAAAAGTGATCCGCCTGGTCTTTCTTCAAGTGTTCCAATGCACGAGGGGAAGGGAAATTATATCGTAGACTTTGGAGCAAAGAGAAATCGATGGGGAGATTATATGGGTATTGGACTTGATCCGGTAAATGGAAATACAATTTGGTCGCATACAGAATTTGCTGCAACTCAAAATAAATGGTCAACTTGGGTTGCGAAAACAAAAATTGGGATCCAGCCTGGCGTAATTTTTTCGTTAGACAAATCTAATCTAAATTTTGGATCCAAGCTGCTCAACATATCCAGTGATACTACTGAGGCTACCATCTATAATGACGGTTTAGATACATTGACCTTATCAGCAAGTAGTATACCCGCCACGAACTTTAATATTTTAAATATTCCAATAACTCCAATAAAAATTCCGGGCGGAGGAACATTGGCATTAAAAATATTTTTTAAACCAACAATAACGGGGGCTCTTCAAGATTCAATTGTTTTTGCCTCAAATGATCCCAATAATTCAAAACGAGTGATCAATTTGTCTGGAGTTGGACTTTTTGTTACGATGTCACAACCGGGTATTATGTATGGAGTTTCAGGGACGCTTGACGGAAAAAAATTGTACGCAATCAATTCTTCCGATGGAGTTGCAACCTTAATAGGACCGTTAGATCAGCCACAAATTACTGCGATGCGCGTTCATCCATCAACGAAAGAATTGATAGGATATGATCAAACTGGAGCGCAGAGTGGCGGTGCCTTTTACCGTGTCAGCAGCACGGTTGGCAATACTGTTCAATTTTCAACAACCAACATTTTGGGCTTCAAGGGTCTGGCTTTCGAAAACGATTCAATTGTTTTTATGGGATTGCCAAACGGCGCATTGGACCGCGTGAATATCAACACAGGTCAGGCTTTTCAATTTGGACTGAATACCGATTTACGGGTAGGTTCACTGGCAAGAAATCCAATCAATGGAACATTGTGGATGACAAACCGTGCATTCTTTGGTACAAACGATTCTTTGTTTAAGGTCAACACAATTACCGGTGTTGCCACAAGCGTTGGAAATACGAATAATGCAATCGCTGACATTCTATTTGACAAAAATGGAAAGCTGTATGGATTAACAGGAACCGGATCGGCTATTAACAAACTTGTCTTGATAGATACATCAAATGCGGCTATCGTTGAAAAAGGTTCGTTGGGAAAATCAAATATTCTTGCCATCGCACTAAATCCTGACGCAGTTGCTGATGTTCGACCTCAAGCGAAAGAAATTATTCCCGCAACGTTTTCACTTGAACAGAACTATCCAAACCCGTTCAATCCTGTAACAACTATTCGTTATGGCATCCCGCAAGGATCGCATGTTACGTTGAAAGTGTACGATGCTCTTGGAAAAGAAATATCGACTCTTGCTGACGGATGGAGATCGCCCGGTGTGCATCAAGAATATTTTGATGCGTCTCAACTAGCCAGCGGTGTCTATTTCTATAAGCTTTCCGCAGGCACATTTGCCGAAATCAAAAAAATGATGGTCATTAAGTAATTGAATCGAATATTCCTTATAGCTGGACGGGATGCAGTAAAACTGCATCTCTTTAGTTTTATAAAACGTTTATCGTTCGTACAATGCATAGCGTTTGTCCTTGCGGCAAATTATTTTTCTTTTCAGTGTGAATTTGATGAGCGTGAATATCTCGAAAATCACCGACAGCTTTTTAATTCACCTTCCATTGCTACGCCGTCAATAAATTGGGAAACTTTTGACAAAGAAAATGCGCCTCAAGCATTTGTTGTAAATACTATTGAAAAGATTACCCTTCTTCTTTATGTACCTTTCAATCGCTGCTTTTTTCATCAGTACTATTTTCCTTACCAACTCATACGAGACAAATCACCCCCTGTGTATTCTTAAATAGCATGTTTTTTTACAATCACTCACTGTGAAAATGGTGAAAGGGATTCACTTTTATTTAGGATATATATGAAAAAATACCTCACGATATTTTTTCTTGTGACACTACAAAATATTTTGTTTGGCCAAGAAAAGGATACAACATTTATTCTCTCGGGAGTTGAAATTAATGCGACACGAAAAACTTCAACTTCAATGAAAGAACCTCTCGCAATTTCGGTGGTATCCTCAAAAGATTTTACAAAAGGAAAGGGATATGGTTTAGACGAAGCGCTTGCAAATATTCCTGGGGTTTTCGCACAATCGCGTTATGGAAATCAGGATATTCGTATTACCATACGAGGATTTGGAGCGCGTGGTGCGGGTGAGCGGTCAAATTCTGGCACTTCAAGAGGAATTAGGATTTTGCTTGATGGATTTCCTGAAACAGAACCGGATGGCCGAACTTCATTTGATCTACTTGATGTAAGCACAATGAATAAGATTGAAGTAGTGCGATCGAATTCTTCAGCTCTATGGGGAAATGCGGCTGGTGGATTAGTAAGTGTTTCATCCAACACAACATTTGATCATCCTTTTGTCTCTGTGCAAACATACGCAGGCAGTTTTGGTTTCCAAAAAAGCATACTTCAAGTGGGTGCCAACATTGGAACAGGAAAATATTTTTTGAATATCAGCAATACAAATTCTAATGGCTGGAGAAACCATTCAAGCAGCACACAAACGTTGTTCAGTACAGGGATTGTTGGCGCGTTAGGAGAAAAAACGCATATAGGTGTTTTCTTGATCGGAACAACAAATGTCTTTCATATTCCCGGCCCTCTTTCTCTCTCACAGTTTAACGCAAACCCCATGCAAGCACAAGCGGATACAAGTTATTACAAACCAAGCTATGTTGAACGTGACGAACGGCGCTTTAACAGATTGGGACGCCTTGGAATTTCGTTGACCCACTCTCTAAATGAAACAAATGAAATTACAGCTACGACATATATTAACCCCAAATATCTTCAGCGTTCAGAACGCAATACGTTTAGAGATTTTACCCGATACCATGTTGGCGGAAGCTTCATTTACAGAAATCACACCGAGGTAAGTGATAAGATTAGCATTGCAACTACAGTAGGTGCGGACGAAGCGTACCAAGATGGCTCTATTTTGTTTTATGGCTTAAAAAATGGTCAACGTGATTCAATTCTTGCGGATAATAAACGCGAAGGTGCAAATAGTTTCGGCGGCTTCATCCAGGAAGAATTGGTTTTGAATGATAATATTATTTTTTCACTTGGTGGTCGACACGACAACATTACCTATTATGCTGAAAATTATGTTACGCCGACTGGATTATCAGACCAAAAGTCATTCACAAAAATTACCCCAAAAATTGGTGTTGTGTATCGGATAACTCCCACTCACAGCATTTATGTTTCACTCGGCGGGGGAGTTGAAGTCCCTGCAAATAATGAGACCGATCCTGCCGATGGACAGGTAAAGGCGCGCAGTATTAATCCGTTGCTTGAACCGATTGTATCTACAACGTACGAGGTCGGAACAAAACAATTCTTGTCGCTTGATCACACACTCATCAAGAATGCTTCGTATGATCTTGCATTGTATTTGATTTCGACAACAAATGACATTGTTCCATATCGGAATGGAAGGTTTTATCTCACAGCCGGAGAAACTCGGCGAATTGGGATGGAGTTTGGAATATCAGCACAATTCGATTATGGTTTTTCAATGAGTGCAGCATTGACACTTTCCAGAAATAAGTATGTGAAATACACCATTGATTCTGTCTTCACTCAAAATTCGGTTGACTTAAATTTAAGCGGAAAATTTCTCAGTTATAAAGATAATGATGTCGTGGGAATTCCAAACTCAGTAGTGAATATACGATTACGGAACGACTTTCCATTTGCTGAGGGTTTATATGCTGAAGTAGCTTCACAAAGCATAGGAAGCTATTTTACTGACGATGCTAATAAATTAGTGGTTGGATCGTACACAATTATGAACGCTGCTGTTGGATATTCTCGTCCAATAAAATTTCTTGATAACCTTTTGCTCAAAGCGTTTATATCAGTAAATAATATTACTGATCAAAAATATACTTCTTCTGCTTATATCAATCCAGATTATGGACGCGTAAGTGCAGCTAAGGCTGAAGCTATTTATCTGGAACCGGGATTACCTCAAAATATTGTTGGTTCCATAGGTTTGAGTTATAATTTCTGAGTGCAAGAGATACCCGGTGTGGTAAAATACAGCGGGTATCTTTTCATTGTTTTTTTGTTTTCGCTTCTTTATACTTGTGGACAAAAAAGGGGATTGGAAACTTATTTCATTTTTTATATATTAGATATGTCCAAGCCGAAATGGCGGAATTGGTAGACGCGCTGGACTCAAAATCCAGTTCCCCTTAAAGGAGTGTCGGTTCGAGTCCGACTTTCGGCACAAAAAGTCATCCGTTTTCAGCGTGATGACTTTTTCATTTTATTTGATGGAGGTTTGATGTAACTTTTTACTATTGTCGATGAATAACCAACACGATGTCTAAATCAATAGTAAAAAGAATTTTCATAGTTACACTTGTATATACCTGCGCTCAGGCCCAAGTAACATCATCTTTTCAATCAGATTCTTTTCTTGTTTCCGATAGTCTCCTTCAAGTTTATACTTTTAGCTTATCAAAAAATTTTATTTTTGATTCAAGCATCAAACTCACAATCGATTCTCTTCCTCTGCAAAGATTTACGTACCAAAAATCGACAAACACGATATCGGTAGAAAACGATTCTTCGGTGAAGATGAGAGGTAAAACCATTTTCGTTTCTTATCAGTACCTTTCTTTTAATCTTAAGCCGTCGTATAGTCTACGGTCATTAGTCTTCAAAGTGGATAGCACAAATCTAAAGAAAAGACATGCCGTCGTTACACAATCGGAAGGTGTTTTTAGCAATATTTTCGGACCAGAACTTTCGAAAAGCGGTTCAATAACTCGCGGATTTTCAATTGGATCGAATCGCGATCTTACACTCAATTCAGGTTTTCGTTTACAATTAGCAGGAAAAATTTCAAACGATATTGATATCCTCGCCGCCTTGACCGATGAGAACACACCAATCCAACCCCAGGGAAATACTCAAACGCTGCAGGAGATTGATAATATTTTTGTAGAAATAAAAAGTCCGACCTACACGGCAACGCTTGGTGATTTTCAATTTGTTTCTTCAAAAAGTGAATTTGTAAACGTTAATAGAAAATTACAAGGAGCTAAAATTTCTGCCGAGTATCAATCCATTTCACCGCAAACCCAAGTCGGAATTGTAGGGGCTACGACGAAAGGGAAATTTCAAACGAATCAATTTCCCGGCATTGAAGGAATTCAAGGTCCGTATCGTTTAACGGGAAAAAATAATGAACGAACTATTATCATTATTGCGGGCACTGAAAAAGTATATATTGATGGTGAGCTAATGATACGTGGGGAGAACAATGATTACTCAATTGACTACGGTAGTGCCGAAGTTACGTTTTCAACAAAGAGATTAATCACCAGCGTATCTCGAATTGTTGTTGATTTTGAATATTCCGACAGGCAATTTACACGCAATTTTTTTGGAACGGCCGCATCAACAAATATTTCAAAAGATATTTCTGTACAGACAGGATATTTTCGCGAAGGTGATGACCCCGATTCACCAATTGACATTTCCTTGACCAGCGATGACAAATCTATTCTTGCACATGCCGGAAATTCGCTTGCGACAAAATCCGGTGTTCTTACGGTTGGAACTGACTCCCTGGGAATTGGAAAAGGTAATTACACCGCAATTGATACAATCATCGATGGAAATTCCGTTCGGTACTATCAATACGAAATTGGTACACCGTCTGCAATTTATTCTATCTCATTTTCAAATGTTGGACAGGGCAATGGGGGGTATGTTCGTGAAGGAATCGGCAGGTATAAATTTGTTGGAGTAAAAAATGGGCAGTATGCCCCTCTCATTATTTTACCCTCACCCCAGCTCCATCAACTCTATTCACTTCAAAGCTCGATAACACCGTTGCAAAACGTGGTATTCAATGGAGAGTTTGCAGCGAGCAGTTTCGATCAAAACAGGTTATCGCCAATTGGCGATAATGCAAATAATGGTGGTGCCGCAAAATTGTTGCTTGAATACAGTCCCAAAAATATTTTTCTTGGGCAAACAAACATCGGCTCAATCGACGTTTCATTTTTTGAGAGATACAAAGAAAAAAACTTTTTAAGTTTGGACCGAACTGATATGGTTGAGTTTGGAAGAAAGTGGAGTACAGATAGTCTTTCTTCAACTGGAAATTCATCCGAGGAAATTCGTGAAGGAAAATTTTATTATTCCCCCTCTGATGGAGTTTCCATAGGGTCAAGTATTGGTACATTAGAAAGAGCTTCACAATTTTCTTCCAGAAGGTATGATGGTATAGTGGAAATTAAAAAGAATAATTATCCAACTCTTTCATACTCCATCGAACAAATTTACGGGAAAGAAAAACCTTTTCAGCTTGCCACCGATTGGTTTCGTCATAAAGGCATAACCGAATATACTTTTGGATATTTTACTCCTACGCTAAGACTAGAAGAGGAAAAACGTATTGTTCGGCAAGAAAGTATTGATTCGCTCACATTTTCAAGCTATGCCTATTCACTCTATGCACCTAAGCTTTCTCTTACAAATTTGTCCAAAGTAGATGTCTCTGCTGAAGTTGAATGGCGAAATGATAACAGCGTCTATCTCGGAAATCTCGTTCCACAGGCACGTGCTTTTACGCAATCGTACGTTTTATCTGTCAGGGAAATCAAAGACTTTACGGCATCCTCATCGATGACACTACGAGATAAAAAATTTGAAAAAGAGTTTCAAGCAAATAACATCAATCAACAGACAACATTAATTAAAATTCAGTCACGGTATCGTCCATTTTCACAAGGTGTTGATCTTGATCTTTACTACGATGCGGCAACGCAGCGGACTGCAAAATTAGAACGTGTATTCTATAAAGTCAGAAAAGGGGAAGGGCAATACGTATGGTTTGATGCCAATGGTAATGGTGTTGTAGATCTTGATGACGAACGGGAATTTCGGCCAGATCGATATGATGGCGAATACAATGCGATTGCATTGAATAGTGAATCTTTGATTCCCATTATCAATCTCAAATCCTCAACTCGAGTAAAAATTTCTCCGGCACGGATCATTAAAAATGCATCAGCGCCAGTGGAAAAATTTCTTTCTGTTTTTTCAACTGAAACTTTTGTGAGAATAGAAGAACGAAGCACCGAACCAAAAACTGAATATATCTACTATTTAAACTTTACGCACTTCCTTAACCCTGCGACAACGTTGATCGGGTCCCAATTTGCGCAACAAGATTTATTTTTGTTTGAAAACAATCCCGATTATTCATTTCGGTTTCGCTTTAACCAAAGAAAAGGGTTGAGTCAATATTCAACAGGAGGTGAATGGAATTATTCAAGAGAACGTTCCATTCGCAGCCGATTTCAAGTTGCCAATGATATCTCAAATCAAACCGATGTTGTGTTTAAAGATGATAATGCGTTATCAGCATCCCTTATTAATCAGCCAAGACAGATACAAAGCAGCTTGCTGAGTACAGATTTCTCTTATCGTCCGGAACAAAATCTTGAACTTGGATTTAAGCTTGAAACAAGTCAGGCGGAAGACGGATTTGCTGCAAAGCCGGTGACTGCTTCGTTTAACGGGCAAACTCTTCGCACCGTTGTCGCTTTTCAGGGAAATGGACAGCTGCGTGCAGAATTTTCTCGCGAAGAAATTATTATTTTTACTCAGCCTGTAAATTATGTTCCACCGTATGAACTTATCAGCGGAAAAGAGCAAGGGAAAAATTATTTGTGGAGCGTTACGTCGGAATATAAAATCGGCGGCAACGTTCAATTTTCGTTACAATATACAGGTAGAACTACCTCGCGTGGTGCTGTCATTCACAATGGCAGGATGGAAGTAAGGGCGTTTTTCTGACTATTATTTCTTGCTAATACAAATGAAGTTCTGTATATTATTGCAGTCAAAGTCCCGCCTCAATTGCGGGACTTTTTTTTGATAACAAGTATATGCCTTCAATTTTAGCCGAAAAACTGCACGAAATTGTTTCACCGATTGTTGAGCGCTGCAATGCATTTCTTGTTGACATTGTTGTTCGCGGCGAGCGTTCCAGCAAAGTTGTTGAACTGTATGTTGATTCGGATAAGGGGATTTCTCTTGAGGAATGTTCGCTCATCAGCCGAGAGCTGTCGACATCTCTTGACGAAACTAATTTGATACAAGGACGATACCGGTTGGACGTTTCATCACCCGGTTTAAACCGGCCGTTAAAGTTATTGCGACAGTATCAAAAAAACATCGGACGGTTGTGTAAAGTTACTTGGATGAACAACGGAGTAAAAATAGTTCAAGAAGGAATTTTAGAAGAAACACGACAACATACTATTTTAATTTCAAAATCTGGGGGAAAATATGAAATTCAGTTCAACGACATCGTTGAAACGTACATCATCCCTCAGATGAAGCATTTTTGATTTACTATTTGGAGAATTGCAATGAATCACGAGATTGTTGAATCTTTTTCAGGGTTGGTGCGGGATAAAAGCATCGACAAGGACATCCTTGCTGGCATTGTTGAAGATATTTTTGGAATGATGGTGCGGAAAAAATACGGCCTTGATGCAAAATTTGATGTTGTTGTCAATATGGATAAGGGCGACATAGAAATTTATCTTGAACGTGCAGTGGTAGAAACAGTTGAAAATCCGAATACACAAATTGATGTAGAGACTGCGCAAAAACTTTCTGGCGAAGAGCTGGAAGCGGGTGAGGAATATGTCGAGATCATTCCTTTGGCCCAGTTTGGCCGCCGCCTCGTGACGACAGCAAAACAGAATTTTACGCAGCGAATTAAAGAAATTGAAAAAGAATTAATTTACAGCGAGTATTCAAACTCGGTTGGTGAAATCGTCGTCGGCGAAGTATATCAAATTCGCAATAACGATTTGCTGATCATGCATAATAAAAATGAATTACTTCTTCCGCGCGGCGAGCAAATTCCCAAAGAACGCTTTAAAAAAGGAGATACAGTCCGTGGCATTGTAAAAGAAGTGCGAAAAAATACCAGCAACCCGGTGGTCGTTGTATCTCGAACTGACCCTCGTTTTCTTGAACGGTTATTTGAACTTGAGATTCCGGAAGTATACGACGGTATTATTGACATTAAAAGTATTGCCCGTGAACCCGGCGAGAGAGCAAAAATTGCTGTAGAATCTTCTGATGACAGAATTGATGCAGTCGGTGCCTGCGTTGGTATGAAAGGTGTCCGTATTCATGCTATCGTGCGTGAATTGAACAATGAGAATATCGACGTTATCAACTACAGCAGTGATCCTTTAGTATTTCTTACACGGGCACTAGCACCCGCGAAATTAAAAAATGTTGATCTTGATAAAGAGAATAAAAAAGCCGTTGTCACTGTTGCCGAAGATCAGGTATCAATGGCAATTGGAAAGGGGGGACAGAATATTCGCCTGGCCAGTAAGTTGACGGAATATGAAATTCAGCTTGTGAAAGAAGGAAGCGAATACGATATCGACCTGGCTGAGTTTAAAGAAGAGCTCGGAGAAGAGGTGTATCATAAGTTTCTTGAAGCGGGATATGAAACTGCCAAGGAAGTGATGGAGGCAGATATCGCCGATCTTATCGATGAAATCGGTATTGATGAAGAAAAATTGAACGAACTTGTTGCTTTAATTAAAAAAGAATACGAAGAAGCCGACGTTGATGACGATGATGCTGACCCAAAACAACATTCGGCAGATAAATCATCATCATAACGCATTCGTTAAATCAGAAAGATTTCAATGTCCGAAACAGCAACGAAAAAAATAAAAGTTAAAGACGTAGCAAAAGAGTTGAACATCAGTCATAATGATGTCGTTGCCTTTTTGAATAAAAAAGGACACAGCTCTGTAAAATCATTGATGTCTTCACTTGATGATACAATGATTCGCGATCTAATGTCTCATTTTAAGAAAGAAAAGGACACTGCCGACCGTCATCAGCGCAAGCTTGCTGAAATAAAAGAAACACGCCGACGGTCAACTGATGTAAAGAAAGATGAAGAAGAAGATAGTCCGGTCTCCGAAGATGCAAAAGAAACCGAAGTGGTCGTGGCGGAAGATACTTCTGCGCAGCAAACCATTGTAAAAGCAGATACGAAGGAAATTGCAAAAGAAGATGTAGGCGTCAAAACGGTTGATATGCAGCCTGAAATCCATGAAGAACAAGTGACCGAAGAGACAAAGTCTCGGTCGCCATTAGAAGCATTGCGTGCAAATAGAGCCTCCCAGATGAAAGGTTTGACTGTTAAAGGTAAGATGGAGCTGGTCAAACCGAAAAAGGAAGTAAAAAAGAGCGACGCGAAACCACAGCCTGTAGCAGCTGAAGGTGATGATCTTAAGAAGAAGAAAAAGAAGAAAAAGAAAGTTTCCTCTGAAAAAGGTAAAGAAGTTAAAGAAGTAGAAACTGAAGAGGAAATTCAGAAAAAGAAAAAGAAAAAAGGAAAGCTTCGTCCGTACGAAATCGACCAAGGTGAAGTTGCTGAAACAATTAAGAGGACTCTTGCTGAAATAGACGACGCTGAAACTGTCATTAGCAGCCGCGCTGCAAATAGGAAACGAAAAAAGAAAGAACGTGAAGAACAGCAAGCATTGCAAGATGAAGCCAAAGCTCTAGAAGCAAGCAAGCTGCATGTAACGGAATTTGTGACGGTGGGTGAAATTGCGAATTTGATGAAGATAACAGCGGCTGAAGTAATTGCAAAATGCATCAGTCTCGGCATGATGGTGTCGATCAATCAGCGACTTGATAAAGATACAATTATTTTGCTCGCGGATGAGTTCGGAAAGCAAGTAGAATTTGAAAATGAATTTACCGTCGATATTCTTGAAGACGTTGTCGACGAAGAAGATGAATTGAAGCAACGTCCGCCTGTCGTAACTGTCATGGGACATGTTGATCATGGCAAGACGTCGTTGTTGGATTACATTCGTAATGCGAATGTCGTTGCTGGCGAATCTGGCGGTATTACTCAGCATATCGGTGCGTACGAGGTCGTGAGTCCGAATGGAAAATCCATTACGTTTCTTGATACACCCGGGCACGAAGCTTTCACCGCTATGCGCGCTCGCGGCGCTCAGTTGACCGATATTGTCGTTCTCGTTGTGGCTGCTGAAGACAACGTGATGCCCCAAACTATCGAAGCAATCAGCCACGCTAAGGCTGCCAATGTTCCGATTATTATTGCCATCAATAAAATTGATAAACCAGAAGCCAACCCGGATAGAATACGACAGCAGCTTTCTGAAAGAGGTGTATTGGTCGAAGAGTGGGGTGGAAAATATCAATCGGTAGAAGTTTCTGCCAAAAGCGGAAAAAATATGGACCTCCTGCTCGAAAAGATTTTGCTCGAAGCGGAAGTTCTTGATCTTAAAGCAAACCCAGACAGGTTGGCGCGCGGCGCTGTCGTTGAAGCCCAAGTTGATAAAGGAAAAGGCACCGTCGCCACAGTATTAGTGCAAAAAGGAACATTGCGTATCGGCGATCCATTTATTGCAGGCATTTACAGCGGCCGTGTGAAAGCAATGTTTGATGAACGAGGTAAGCGAGGCGAAAGCGCCGGACCTTCGACGCCGGTACAGTTAATTGGGTTTGATGGTATCCCCACGGCAGGTGATCAATTTATTATCGTAGAATCAGATCGCATTGCCCGCGAAATTAGTTTGAAACGTCAGCAGTTAAAACGTGAACAAGATTTCAGACAAGTTCGTTTTGTTACACTTGATGAAATTTCCGAACAGATACAAGCCGGTCAAAAATTACAGGAACTGTCGATTGTCGTTAAAGGTGATGTGGATGGATCAGTGGAAGCATTGGCTGATTCTCTCATGAAGCTTTCCACCAGTGAAGTAAAAATTAATGTTATTCACAAAGCCGTCGGGGCAATTTCTGAATCAGATGTATTGCTGGCGGCGGCGTCGCGGGCTATTATTATTGGATTTCATGTTCGCCCAAACCTTAATGCGCGCCGACTTGCAGAAAATGAAAAAGTAGATATTCGTTTGTATAACATCATCTACGATGCTATCAATGAAATTAAGAATGCCCTTGAAGGACTTCTTGCTCCAACCGTGACTGAAGAAGTAACGGCGACAATAGAAGTTCGCGATATCTTTAAAGTACCCAAAGTTGGTTTAGTCGCCGGATGTTTTGTGACTGACGGAAAAATTGTGAGAAATAATAAAGTCCGCCTCCTTCGAGATGGCGTTTCAATTTTTGAAGGAACGCTTGCATCGCTTAGAAGATTTAAAGATGATGTGAAAGAAGTTGAAAAAGGATTTGAGTGCGGCATCGGTTTAGAAAACTTCAATGATGTTAAAGTGGGCGATGTTATCGAAGCCTATAAATTGGTAGAAACAAAACGGAAATTAGTGTAATGTCGATCAGAACGGAACGAGTGGCATCGCTTATTCGTCAAGAATTAGGAACCATTTTAAGCAGGGAATTTAGCGGCAGCAAAGAATTTGGATTTGCAACCGTTACTGAAACCCGCATGACTCCCGATTTACGGGTTGCACGCATTCACGTCAGCATTATGGGTTCGCCTGAAAAACAGGAAAAGACGATGAAGTATATCCAAAATCAA
Source organism: Bacteroidota bacterium (assembly GCA_028749215.1). Taxonomy (GTDB): domain Bacteria; phylum Bacteroidota; class Ignavibacteria; order UBA10030; family UBA8401; genus JAQUOA01. The sequence continues at coordinate 9,851 of JAQUOA010000001.1, read as the reverse complement.
AAAGGCCATTACCGGTCTGTTCTTAGCTCCCGTATCTCTCTTCGGTTTACTCCGACGTTGGAATTTTTCCATGATACATCTCTCGATAACGCCATGCATATTGAAGAGCTCATAAAACAGATTCACAAAAATGATAAGAAACCCGATGATGTATGAACCCATCGGGAAAAAAGAGACCATTGATTTTGAACAGGGTGAATTCATCCTTGTCAACAAACCGTTTGGTTGGACATCGTTCGATGTGGTCGCGAGAATCCGTTCAATGTTTTCAGTTGCCAAAGTCGGGCATGCTGGAACGCTGGATCCGAGAGCAACAGGATTGCTTATTGTGTGCACCGGCAAAATGACAAAGGCGATTGACCAATTCGCTGAAATGGAAAAGGAATATATTGGAACATTTGAACTAGGTGCAAAAACAGACAGCTTTGATTCCGAAACCGTGATCAGTGAAAGAAAAGATTATACAAAGGTCACTAGAGAAGATGTTGAAAGTAGTTTTTTTTCTTTAACAGGAGAACAACAACAGCTCCCTCCAATGTTCTCAGCAATAAAAAAAAATGGCCGCCGGTTGTATAAAGATGCAAGAAAAGGAAAGGTCGTTGAAAGAGAAACACGGAAAATTTTTGTAAAAGAGTTTTTAATGACATCATTTCAACTCCCGTACGTAGGGTTTAAAGTTGTCTGCTCGAAGGGAACATATATACGAACATTGGCAAACGATTGCGGCGAAAAATTAGGCTGTGGTGCGTATTTGAAAGACTTAATTCGGACTCGTATCGGCGAGTACCGATTAGAGGACGCTTGTTCACTTGAGGAGTTACACGTACTCCGAAATAAATTTTTGACTACTGTTGCTTAGCACATGATTATTTACCGTTCGTTGGAAGAAGTTGTATATAATAAAAATTCTGTTCTTTCAATCGGAATGTTCGATGGAATTCATAAAGCTCATCAAGCAATTCTCAAATTGCTTATCGACCGTGCACGACAAAATAAAGGGCGTAGCGTAGTCGTAACGTTTGATCCTCATCCGAAAGAAATTGTTGGAAACGGAAATTCAAAGCTAGAGATTCTTTCCACTCTAAAAGAAAAGCTCGCGTTCTTTGAAAAATTTGGGATTGATGTTGTTTTCATTATCCCTTTTACCTATGAGTTTTCACGTTTATCGCTGAATGAGTTTTACTCAAAATATATTATCAACGGAATAGGGGTTTCAGAAGTCATTGAAGGCTTCAACCACCAGCTTGGCAGAGATCGAGAAGGTGGGATGAACCAGATTGTAGATTTAGGGAAACAAAATAACTTTTCTGTCGAGACCTTGTCAATGATGAAACAGAGCGAAAACAATATCAGCAGTTCAGAAATTCGCAAAATGTTGCATGAAGGGAAAGTCGAACTGGCAAATCGAATGCTTGGCACTGAATATACCTTTTCAGGTGAAGTTGTTCGTGGACATGGACGGGGAAAAAAATTGGGATACCCAACGGCAAATATAAAAATTGATAACTCCCATAAACTTGTCCCGAAAATCGGGGTATATGCCGTAAAGATTCATGTAGAGGGAGTCTGGTACGGAGGGATGATGAGCATAGGATATAATCCTACCTTCCACGAACATCATGATCGAACCACAGAAGTGAACATCTTTAGTTTTGACAAGGACATATATGGAGAAATAGTAACGGTTGAATGTATCGAACGTACTCGCGACGAAAAGAAGTTCAATTCTGTCGATGAACTTGTCGTCGAGATGAAAAATGATGAAGTGACAACAAAAAAAATTTTAGAACACTATATACCATTATCTTAACGAAGGAGTTAGCAATGCCTATTACAAAGGAACAAAAACAAGAATTCATAAAGAAGTTTGGCAAAAAAGCTTCTGATACAGGTGCGCCGGAAGTTCAAATTGCAATTCTTACCGCAAACATCAACAGTTTGTCGGAACATTTTGATCACCATAAACATGACCATCATTCAAGAGTAGGATTGCTGAGAATGGTTGGTAAACGCCGACGCCTGCTTGATTATTTAATCAAACATAATATCGAAGGTTATCGAAAGCTTATTCAGGAATTAGAAATCCGTAAATAATTGTTGTATCAGTTCATTTGAAAGAAAAAACTATGCTAGTAAAAAAAGAATTGCAAGTTGGAAATTATACGTTAGAATTTGAAACCGGTCGTTTCGCAAAACAAGCAGATGGAGCGGTCATGGTTCGATATGCGGATACCATGGTTCTGGCAACCGTAGTATCTGCTAAAGAAAATAAGGAAGGTGCTGATTATTTCCCTTTGCAGGTTGAATTTCGTGAAAAGTTATCCGCGGCCGGAAAAATTCCCGGCGGGTTCTTAAAACGAGAAGGGCGACCTTCTGACAAGGAAATTCTTTCTGCCAGACTTATTGACCGTCCCATCAGACCAATGTTCCCCGATGAGTACCATTGCGAAACACAAGTGGTCGTAACGGTGTTTTCATCGGACCAACAAAATGACGCAGATGTGCTTGGAGCCTGTGCCGCATCGGCTGCATTAATGTTATCCGATGCGCCGTTTGATGGACCGATTGCGGAAGTTCGGGTTGCTCGCGTAAAAGGTGAATTGAAATTAAATCCGACTTTTGCCGAATTAGAGCAAAGTGATATTGATTTAACGGTAGCCGGAACAGAGACATCCATAAACATGGTTGAAGGTGAATCGAACGAGATCTCTGAAAAAGATATGCTCGATGCATTATCTTTTGGACACGAGGCAATTAAAAAAATCTGTAAAGTGCAAAAGGAATTAGCATCCGAAGTTGGGAAAAAGAAACGGACTATTGTTCCAAAAGAAATTAATCCAGAACTTTTGAAAGAAGTAGAAAACCTTGCTGCTGAAAAAATTCGTAATGCTGCAAACACAATCCTGACAAAAGAAGATCGTAACGCCTCCAGAGCATCTATTGAAACAGCAGTAATTACCGTGCTTTCAGAAAAGTACCCCGAACAAGAATCTCTCATCAACGAAATTTTGCATTCTATCGAAAAACGTGAAATGCGGGAAATGATTCTCAGTAAGGGCAAACGTCTTGATGGACGCGGATTAAAAGATATTCGTCCAATTACAATTGAAACTGGAATTTTGCCCCGCGCACATGGTTCTGCTCTCTTCACGCGCGGTGAAACACAATCCCTTACCACAGTTACACTGGGTACAAAAGCCGATCAACAAATAACTGACGGTCTGATTGAAGAACAACCTCGCCGGTTCATGCTCCATTATAATTTTCCACCTTTCAGTGTTGGCGAAATTGGAAGATTGGGCACCGGACGCCGGGAGATTGGTCACGGAAATTTAGCTGAAAGGGCATTGAAAAATCTTGTTGCACCTGAAAAAGAATTTCCGTACGCCATTCGTGTTGTCTCCGATATCTTAGAATCTAACGGATCTTCTTCCATGGCAACAGTATGTGCTGGATCTCTTGCTTTGTTTGATGCAGGCGTACCGTTAAAAAAAGCTTGCGCTGGCATTGCGATGGGTCTTGTAAAAGAAGGAGATAGGGTCGCAGTCTTAAGTGATATCCTTGGCGATGAAGACCATCTTGGTGATATGGATTTTAAAGTTGCCGGTACCTTAGATGGCATTACAGCATTTCAAATGGACATCAAAATTCAGGGCGTTACAATTGAATTAATGGCGACTGCCCTTGAACAGGCAAAGGCAGGCAGACTACACAAGCTGGAAAAGATGAATGCCTCCCTTGATAAACCAAAACCAACTCTCAGCGAATATGCTCCGAGATTCACGACGATGAAAATTCCAACTGACCTTATTGGTGCTCTCATCGGGCCTGGCGGAAAAAATATTCGGAGTATTGTCGCCGAATCTGGTGCTGAAATTAATATCGAAGATGATGGAACAGTAGTCATTGCTGCCACATCTCAAGAAGCAAGCGATAAAGCCTATGAACTGATTGGTAAAATCACAGCTGTGCCTGAAGTTGGTAAGACATACAAAGCTACCGTGAAGAAAATAATGGACTTCGGTGCATTCGTTGAAATTTTACCTGGTAAAGAAGGGCTTGTTCACATCTCGCAGCTTGATATAAAACGTGTTGCAAAAGTATCCGATGTGACAAAAGTCGGCGATGTGTTCGAAGTAAAGTTACTCGAGATTGACGATAAGGGAAGATTGAATTTAAGCCGAAAGGCACTTCTTGTCTCTGAACAAAAACCATCGGCGACTGTTGAAGCTGAAAATAATTAAAATGATTTATTAGTAGAACACACTATTCCCAGCTCCGACTGGGAATTTTTTTTTATGATTAAAAGCATTTCAAAAGCAAAGTCGTTACGAGGTGAAATTATTGTCCCCGGTGATAAATCAATCTCTCATCGGGCGGTGATGCTAGGTGGAATTTCTAATGGGACAACTGAAATAACGGGATTTCTTGAAGCGGCCGATCCATTAAGCACCTTGTCCTGTTATCGTGCCATGGGAATTGAATCAAAAGTAGAGAATGGAAAATTGTTTATCTTCGGAAAAGGTATTCATGGACTTCAAAAACCTTCATCCGTGCTTGACGCCGGTAATTCCGGAACGACAATGCGTTTATTATCGGGAATTCTTGCAGGGCAAAAATTTCCAACATCAATTTCCGGCGATCAATATCTCAATAAACGCCCCATGAAACGGATTATTGATCCATTAACAAAAATGGGTGCAAAAATTGCTTCTACTGAAAAGTACACTGCACCGCTCAACATTTCTCCTGTAGAGAAACTACGAGCAATTGAATATGAGCTTCCTGTTGCCAGCGCCCAAGTGAAATCTGCTGTTCTTCTTGCCGGATTATACGCTGACGGGGTTACTAAAGTAATCGAATCCAAACAATCTCGAGATCATACGGAACGGATGTTAAATCTTTCCACCGAAGAGATAAATGGAAAGAATATTGTTTCAGTAACAGGAGGAATGAAACTCACAGCAAAAGAATTTATTATCCCAGGCGATCCTTCCTCAGCAGCATTTTTTGTTGTCGCTGGTTTAATATCTAAAAGCTCAGAAATTATTATTCGTAATGTTGGACTCAATCCGACTCGAACTGGGTTTTTGAATGTTTTAAGACAAATGGGTGGAAGAATTCGGATCGAGAATGAAAGAGTTGTTGCCGGCGAACCGATCGGCGATCTTATCGTCACCAGTTCAGAGTTAAAATCAAATCTCATTTTACAGGGCGATATTATTCCAAATATCATTGATGAAATCCCAATCTTATCCATCGCTGCAGCGCATGCAATCGGATCTTTTGAAGTCAGAGGTGCAAAAGATCTGCGCAATAAAGAAACTGATAGAATTGTTGCTGTTTGCAAAAATCTTCGGGCAATGGGCTTAACCGTAGATGAGTTTGAAGACGGGTTTGCATTTGACTCAAAAAATAAGTTATTTAATAATAATTTTGAAAGTTTTGATGATCACCGCATAGCAATGGCATTTGGAATTGCCTCTCTGGCGTTGGAAGGTGAATCAAAAATCACTAACGCGGAATGTGTGAACATATCTTACCCAAATTTCTGGGATACTCTTCAAATATTGCAACACTAATGGGAGTGCACCGTGGCAAGCGTAAAACTAGAAAACATTAAAAAAGAATATGAAGGCGGTGTTGTTGCCGTTAAAGGCGTATCGGTTGACGTCCACGACAAAGAATTCATTGTTTTGGTAGGACCATCAGGATGTGGAAAATCAACTACACTTCGAATGGTTGCAGGGCTTGAAGATATTTCCGAAGGCACGTTGACAATTGACGGCAAAGTAATGAACGATGTTCCTCCAAAAGATAGAGATATCGCGATGGTTTTTCAAAATTACGCTTTGTACCCTCACATGAGCGTGTATGAAAATATGGCGTTTGGGCTTAAGCTGCGAAAATTTCCCAAAGACGAGATTGATAAACGTGTACACGAAGCAGCAAAGATTTTAAGTATCGAAGAATATCTTGATAGAAAACCTAAGGCACTTTCCGGAGGTCAACGGCAGCGTGTAGCCGTAGGTCGCGCTATCGTACGAAAACCAAAAGTATTTCTTTTTGATGAACCTCTTTCAAATCTTGATGCGAAAATGCGCGTTCAAATGCGAACCGAAATTTCAAAGCTCCATCAACGGCTTGATGCAACGATGATTTATGTTACGCACGATCAGACAGAAGCTATGACGATGGGGGATAGGATTGTAGTCATGAAAGATGGCAATGTCATGCAGATTGACACACCGCTCAATCTGTACAATAATCCAAATAATAAATTTGTTGCTGGATTTATTGGAAGTCCGGCGATGAATTTTCTTGATGGCAGCATTACCGCTGATGAGGGAATGTGTTTTACAGAAAAAGGTTCGTCGCTCTGTATCGAAATTCCAAAAGAAAAACAAAAACTACTCGATACATATCGGGGTAAAGAAATCTTTTTGGGTGTTCGTCCGGAACATATTTCAATTGCAGTTTCAGATCACTCCAAAATTAAAGCCGATATTGAAGTTGTGGAGCCGATGGGAAATGAAATTTTTGTTTATTTTAACACCGGGGCTTCGCAAAATGTTGCTCGTATGGTTCCTTCAGCAGTAATGACAGGTGAGAAAAGAAATTTCACATTCGATATGACGAAGGCACACTTTTTTGATAAAACGACAGAAAATATCATCAAATAGACACTACCTGATGCTGGAATTTATCGATGACAATTTCATTCGAAATCCATTTCACAAAATCTGGTCCGTACTTATTGAGATATTGAATAACTGAAAACTCCCGCTCTTGGAAATTTGAATTCGGGAAAATATTCAATGCTGCTTTCCTGATTTGCTTCAAAGAAATCTCCTCTTTCTGCTGCTGTGCTTTTTGAGCTTTGTGTTTTAGTACTTCAAGTTGTTGTAAAAATTTACTTAACGTCCCATCGACTGTTCCGTTTAACGTAGGGTCGATTTGTTGAATGCCGTATCTTGCCTCATTCACCGATTCTTTAATCTGCGTTTCAAGAGTTTCGAAAAGGGAATCGATTTTTACCTCTGATACTTGTTCCGAAACTTTTGACAGAATAGAATCAATATCACCAAACAGCTCATTCACTTCTAAAGAATATTTCTCCAATACCTTTTTTACTTTCTCTTCAACAATAGAAATGCTGGCACGAGGATAAATAATCGGCATCTCAACATCAAAATATTCATACACAGGTTTCAATTGAGCAAAGTAGGCAATCTCTGCCGGGCCGCCAACATAGGCTATGGTGGGAAGAAGAGTATCTTGACACAAGGGGCGTAAAATAACATTTGGCGACAGTTGGTCGGGTGTTTTGTCTGCCATAGTGAGCAGCTCTTCTTTTGTAAATCGTTGTCTTGTGTTCTTCAAATAATAATCGCCGTTCTCCGATGGTTCAATGAGAAACCTTCCACCTTTGTGAAACATGAAAAGATTTAAAGCTTTTGCCTTTATCTGTGCATGATAATGTTCTTCAATTTCTGCACTTTTTTGGATCACGAGTTTCGATGTTTCCGAATTGGCGTTAATTTCTTTCACAAAAAGAGCTGACAGATTTTTTTTGAATTCCGGAGTGTTGGGATTTATAAAAATCAATCCGGAATTTTCGTAGATGTGATTAAATAAGCTTGCAAATGCTTTAAGGAATGAACCGCCCTTCTTATAATATCCGCGGAGGTCAGCGAGCAGAGGCGTCGTGTAATCAGTTTTTGGCAACGAAGTATCAATGGATGCAAAAAATTGATCAATAAATTCATCGATGATAATTGACCCTGTTGCACCAATATTTCGTTCTAATGGTTTACCACCAAGAAGATACTCGGCTGTTGCTATTTCATTGGAAGCATCGGTAAATCGTGCTTTATTTATTTCCTCAAAGTCATGATCTTCTCCTTCAAGCCAAAAAATTGGGACAAAATTAAATTCTGGAAAATCGTGAGTCAATTTTTCAGCAAGCTTTACGGCCGTAATTGCTTTGTAAATAGTGTATAGGGGGCCAGTCAACATGCCTAATTGTTGCCCGGTCACGACAGCAAAGGTGTTCTCGTTTCCAAGCAGATCGATATTTGCAAGAGTTTTTATTCCGCTGTGGTAATCACGGTTTTGGTCATTCAAAATTCTTAGCAGGGAGGATCGATCGTACAATTTGTTTTGCAGGTTGTGAATCTTTTTTCCCCAATCATCCTTCTCTTTATAATTTCCTGCGTAAAACTTGGAGACTTTATCAAAATTATTATTGTAATCAGCGTACAGATTAGAAACAAATTCTTTGTCTAATAAGTGCTGATAATTAATCCATTCCATACTATTCCAGTTAGTTCAAAAATATGTTCAATATACATTCAAATCGTGCTATAATCAATGAATTGATTTTAGCAGAATGTTGTAATATATTGCTATAGACAAATGTCTAAACTCACTGGAAAAATTGCGGTTATTACCGGGGGAACGGGCGGGTTAGGTCAATCCGTTGTTACAAGTTTTTTAAATCACGGCGCAACAGTTATTGCCACCCACACCGGCAATACAGCATCAATGATATTCATTAAAAATACGGGCATCCAATTTCAAAATTTCGATGCGCAACAAATTGATGTTACTGACGAAAAAAATGTATCAAATTTTTGTCAGAATGTAATGCATGAATATTCGAGGGTTGATATTTTGTGCAACCTTGTTGGTGGAGTTTCCTCAAAGAATAATATTGAAGATATGGCAGTAGAAGAATGGGAAAAAATGTTGACCTTAAATTTGAGATCCACATTTTTTATGATGAAAAATATTTTGCCACACATGAAAAGGAATCAATTCGGAAGGATTATCAATATTGCGGCAAGAGTTGGTTTGACGCCGGAACCTCAACGAGGAGGTTATGGAGTCTCGAAAGCCAGCGTTATCGCACTTACCAAAATTGCTGCGGAAGAGGCAAAACTTACTAGCGCTGATCTCACGGTAAATGCTATTGCTCCAAGCATTATCCTCACTGAAGAAAATAAAAAATGGGGAACGCCCGAAGATTTTAAAAAATGGGTAACTCCAAAGGAAATTGCAGACGCAATGATCTATTTGTGTTCCGACGAAGCAAAATCAATCAATGGTCAAATTATTCAAATGTATGGTAAGGTGTAAATAATGAATTTAAGTACTCGCATTACGGAAGATTTAAAATCGGCAATGAAATCTGGGGATAAACTGCGCCTTGAGACAATCCGAATGGTACGCGCGCAAATTTTGGAGTTTGAGAAAAGCGGCGCTAATCGTGAAATGACCGAAGACGATGGAATGAAAATCTTATTATCTGCAGTTAAAAAAAGAAAAGAAGCCGTAGAGGTATATGAACAAGCCGGCCGGCAAGAATTAGCTGATAAAGAGAAAAAAGAAATTGAAATCATTCAAGAGTACCTTCCAAAACAAATGAGCCAAGAGGAAGCTGAATCTATTGTTGCGAAAGTAATTACAGAAGTCGGCGCAACATCTGCAAAAGATTTTGGGAAAGTAATGCCGGCAGTGATGAAGCAGCTGAAAGGTAAAATTGACGGTCGAATTATTAACGATATTGTTAAACAAAAACTTTCATAACGTATGACATTTATCGACGTTGTTCTCGGATTCTTTCTTATTGTTTTTATGTTCATGGGCTACAAGAGCGGATTTGTGCAAAAGATTATTGGCATTATGTGTTTTGCCGTCGCTTTGGTCATTGCAACAAAATATTCATCCGATATCAGCGAGATTGTGTACGAGCCGATTGGGGTCACTGGACGAATGGGATTTATTTTAGCCTTTCTTACAATAGTGCTTGGAATAACTTTGATGCAGTCGTTTATCTATAAGGCCCT
>JAQUOA010000214.1 GCA_028749215.1 Bacteroidota bacterium | reverse complement strand
TTGGTAATCAACATCGTGCAATATTTTATTTCCATCGCTGTCAACCGCTCGCAACACGCCGTGATACAAGTCGAGCGCACCGTCTTTTCTTACTAGGCTTAAATGATTTGACGGAAAAGCGGAAAAATTATCGATGAAATTTTTGTTCTTCTTGTAGTACCCTTTAAAAAATTCAATGGCCGACTGTGCCCATGCAATCATCTTCGCAGGATTCATCGGGTCAGCACCGTTCAAAAATTTATCCCGCTCCTCTGCATTTAAATTTTTATTCACACCGCCGGGAATTGCTCCGGTACCATGAATTTTTTTGCCGGCAGTCGCTAAAATCAATTCCTGCCCAAACTTTCTCATCATCACACCCTGCACCGCAAGCTCTTTGTTTGTCTTTGCAAGATGAACAATATTACGGATGCTCGGATCGGCATCGATGCCAAATAACAAATCAGGTGCGGCGAGATAAAAGAAGTGAAGCGAATGCGATTGAAAAATTTGCGCATAGTGCATCAACCGGCGAACTTTTTCCGCTGTCGGTGAAAGCCCATGTCCCGTTCCTGCTCCAACAACCACATCTAACGCTTTTGCGGCAGCGAGATGGTGACTGACTGGACAAATTCCGCACAACCGTTGAACCAGCACCGGAATTTCCCAGTACGGACGCCCTTGAATAAATCGTTCGAACCCGCGGAATTCTACAATGTGCAATCGAGTGCGGACAACATTTCCGTTTTCATCAAGATGAATCGTCACTTTTCCGTGACCTTCAACGCGAGTCACCGGTTCTATCGTAATTTTTTTCGGCATGATGTACACCTTTCAATTACAGATGACTGTCACCTTTAAGGTGACGGTCATCTCTGGGCTGGTCAATCAAACTTTATCACTTCGTACGGCAACTTCATTTCGGTGCCGGTAATAATTGACACCAACGCATCGTACAGTAAATCGGCACGTGGCGGACATCCCGGCAAAAAGTAATCTATCTTCACAATCTCGTGGCAGTGGTAGATGCGGTCCAACAGCATCGGCAATTCCTGATCGTTCGGCAGAATCATTTCGGGATTGTGTCCTTTTACACTCGGGCTTTGCCAGTATGCTTCCTCGATACATTCACGAATCGGAATTCCATTCCGCAATGCCGGAAGCCCCCCCATGATGGCACACTCACCGACCGAAATAAGGATGCGGCAGTTTTTACGAAACTCTTTGAGCATGTGAATGTTTTCGCTGTTGCAGCAACCTCCCTCAATAATTCCGATATCGCAATGACGCGTAAATTTTTTCAGATCGTTAATGGGGGATTTATCAAACTCCACCAACTCAATGAGATTCAATATTCGGTCATCAATATCCAACAGCGACATGTGACAGCCAAAACACCCTGCCAACGACGCAGTAGCAATAATCGGTTTTTGATTTTCCATAAAGACTCCTACACATGGTGTGATTCAACATCTGCACCAATTGGTGTCTTATCGTACTTTCGTTTGCCAATCGGAATTCGAAACGCTTGTTCTTTTTTGATCAAAGCACCCACGGGACAAATGTCCATTGCTTTTTGAGCGACCTCATCGGAAATAAATTTTCCGAGGTCGACGTCGATCCCAACTTCTACTTTATGGCCGCGTTTGCGGAACGCGAAATAGCTTCGGCCTTGTTCATCCTTAATCGCCCTGATGCAACGCTTGCACAAAATACAGCGATTATAATTTTTTACTAATTTCGGATTGCGTGCGTCAATTTTTCTTTTCGGAAATGTGTACGGAAAGCGCGACACCATCATTTGGAATCTGTACGCGAGCGCCTGCAGTTCGCAATTGCCGCTCTTCTCGCACGCCGGGCAAAAATGATTTCCTTCGACGTACATCAGTTCAACAATGGATTTACGTAAATCTTGCAGCTCGGAGGTATTGGTTTTAATATCCATTCCTTCCGCCACCGGCGTCGTGCAAGCGGTCATCATTCTTCCATTCACGGTGATGGTACAAATACGGCATGCCCCTTGCGGATGAATACCGATAACGTTGCAGAGCGTTGGGATATACACACCATTTTCCCGCGCAACGTCATTAATGTATTTCCCTGCCTTTGCAAGATATTCTTTGCCATCAATACTGCATCTGATTACTGAACCGTTGGTTGACATTGTGACACCTCGTTAAGATAATCTAGAGACACCTGAAAAATTATTTTCGCCGTCGCCAAGTGTCACACTTCGATCCCAAAGGGATTCCTTCGGAACTTGCTCAGTGTGACTACCCTTTCAATGAACATGCGGCACGCGGCTTACGGCGTCGCACGATTCCTGCACAGCTTTCAGCATATCAAAACTGCTGTCAAAATCTTTCCCGTGTTGAATTTTCTGATCATACAACGGCCGAAAATTCTTAATGCTTGAAACGATCGGATTTGCCGCCGTCTGTCCAAGTCCGCAACGGCTCGCTTTCAAAATTTTTGCCCACTCCAGCATTTCCTGAATATCTTTATCCACGCCGCGGGCGTTCAAAATTTTTTCCAATTTCGTTCGAAGATGGATAGGAATATTTCTGCAAGTGGAACACGAACCGCATGATTCGTCGATGAAGAAATTCGTGAAGTTCAGCACGACATCTTTCAACAGATCGCGGTGCTTGCCGAAAATGATGATCGAACCGCCCGTGGAAAGATCGGTGTAGCTCAACGTGCGGTTGAATTCATTCGGTGCGATCAATGTTCCGGATGGTCCGCCTACTTGCACCGCCTGCACATCGGACGCACCGATCATTTCCAACACGTCATTCACCGAAAAACCCCATTCGATTTCATACACACCCGGATATTTACAATCGCCGGAAATGCTCACCACTTTTGTGCCGCTCGATTCTTTTGTTCCCATCGATCGGTACCACTGCGCGCCGTGGACAATTACTTTAACGATCGAACAGAGCGTCTCAACATTATTCACAATCGTCGGTTTCCCAAGATATCCGCTCTCAACAGGAAATGGAGGACGATCGCGCGGCTCGCCCCGTTTGCCTTCGGCAGATTCTATCAGCGCCGATTCTTCACCGCACACGTACGAGCCAGCGCCGAATTGAATGCGGATATCGAAATCAAAATCTTCTCTGCCGCAAATATTTTTGCCTAGATAATTTTTCTTCCGTCCCCCTTCAATGACTTTTTCAAGATGCTTTTGCAAATATCCGTACTCGTGCCGCACATATAAAATTCCTTCCTTTGCTCCCACGGCATACCCCGCAAGAGCCATCCCTTCCATCAACATTTTGGGATATTCCGTAAGAATGACGCGGTCTTTAAATGTACCCGGTTCACCTTCATCGGCATTGCAAAAAATATATTTTTCATCCCCCGGTGAGTTGCGGCAAATTTCCCATTTCATTCCTGTCGGGAAACCCGCACCGCCGCGGCCGCGAATGTTGGAGGCTTTCACTTCCGCAATCACATCGTCGGGTTTCATTTTCACAATCTTCTTTAACGCCTCTCCTGCCTTATAACCATCGGCAAGGATAGGTCCTTTTTTGCGGATATTATTTTGCACCATGGAATGCACTTCAGGAAGCGCATTGGCGCCGTCGCCGAGTCCTTCCACTATTATTTCATCGATGTGTTTCAGTGCTTTTAAATCGCGGACAATTTCTTTTACTCGAAACGGCGTTAAGCGTGTAAATAATTTTCCGTTGATCAATGCCGCCGGTTCCTGATCGCTCATGCCGATACAGGACGTTGAAAACAGTCCTATCATCCCGTCCGCAGAAACTTCTCCGAACTTGCATCCAACTTCGCGCTCAAATGTCTGCGCCACTTCTTCACGCCCCATCATATAGGCAACAGCGCTGTTGTTAAGGTACACCGTGTATTTGCCGGTTGGTGTGGTGGAAAAGAAATGATAGAACGAAATGGTTTGCTCTATATCGATATTGGAGATGTTCAGCTCTTTGGAAATTTCGGCAAGCACCAGCGGGGGAATATATCTGAATTCGGATTGGATGTCGATGAGGATGTCCATCAAGCGGGTGGGATTGCTGCCGTACTTTTTAATGATACCATGTACGATTTCAACCATCGTCACTTGATACACCTGTTCGCCAATCTCAAGTTCGTCGGTAATTTCTGGGATGGGAGGTTTCATAGGTTCCGTCCTTCCTGAACGACAACGCAGTCACGCTCTTAGGAGTACGCGTGATGAAAGGAAAATAATGAAAATATTTTATCGTGTATGCTCATCGAGTAAGAGACCGTCATTATTGAACAATTGAATGTGCATCGGCATTTGCCCGAGCGCGTGAGTGGAGCAGCTGAGGCACGGATCGTAACAGCGGATGCCAGCTTCAATACGATTCAGCACCCCTTCAGAAATTTTCTTTCCGTCAATCCAATGCATTGCTATCTGACGGATCGTGCGATTCATTGCCATGTTATTTTGCGCTGTGGCAATGAGCATGTTAATTTTCTTCAGCACGCCGTTTTCATCCACCCAATAGTGGTGAAACAACGTGCCGCGCGGTGCTTCCGCTGCGCCGACGCCTTCCAACCGATTGATCTCTGCCTTTGAACGAACATGAGTGTCTAAAATGACAGGATCATTCAACAGCATTTCAATCTTTTCTACCGCAAACAATGTTTCAATCAAGCGCGCGTAATGGAAATAGAATGAATTATTCACCGACTCGGTTGTTGGTGCAAGCCTCTTGAATAATCTCCGCTCTTTTTCTGCTAACGGTGTTTCAATCGAATTGCAAATGTTCAAGCGCGCCAACGGGCCGACGCGGTAAATACCTTGAGGGTACCCAAGAGGTTTGTAATACGGAAATTTGAGATACGACCATGACTCACTTGCTTCACCGAAATGTTTGTAGTAATCGCGCGGATCAATTTTATCGGCGATGAT
>JAQUOA010000213.1:1890-4891 GCA_028749215.1 Bacteroidota bacterium | reverse complement strand
AAAAATCCCAGCGATTATTGAGCCAGTGAACTCGCACGCTGTCCTTTGATCCCTCGCCGAAATCTGTTGCAATGTTGATTCGTGCAAGATTGTTGGTAAATTTTCGGGGATTGAGATCGCTTTGATTTAACTCTCCAAGAAAAGAAGCTCGATATCCGCCAAACTCAAGAGAATCACCGCCGGCATGCAATCGTACATTGAGGCCGCTGTTACTTTCATCTTGCTGTTTATCATACCGTATACCAAGCAATGGAGTAATGTACATCGTTTGTGTTGGACGATAAGAAATACCCGCGAGTGCAGAATGAATGGCAGCATTGCTCACACCAAGTGATTGATTGTCTGACAAGACAAATGATTGCGCTTCACCGGTCAAAGACAATTGCCCGGAGAGTGTATGAGAAAGATTCATCGCAAATGAATTTTCATCTCGGATAGAACGAAAGTCTCTTCGAATCAGCGAAGATGTAAATTGATCAGTCAGATAGAATTCGACGAGAGAGTCTTGATGTGCCACTGCGCCGTTGAAATTCCAGAAATATGTATAGATGTTCTTATCAAAACGAAGCGATGCTTTGTTGGAATCGGCGGCGGTGCCAAGGAACGAATGGAAGACATCTGTTTGAGAAAAAAGCGATGACGAAAAAAATATTCCAATTATTGTTATGTCAACAACTCGTTTCACAAGGCAAACAGATCCTTAACTGAATAGTTGGGATGATAACCGAGCATTGCCGTTGCTTTTTCATGCGAGATGAGCGGTTCTGCACCGGAAAATTTCTGACTAATTTTTTTTACATCAGGAAAATGTTTGGCAAGAAGTGCGCGTGAATCTTTTCCTGTCCAATTGTATTGTGCGGTAATAAAAAATAGTTCGTGAAGCGCACTCAAATCTTTTTCTAATGCCAGCCGATGTGCTTGGGCAACGTCGAACACATGTACATACGTCCAAAGATTTTTATACCATTGATCATAATCGGTAACCAATGTTTTATAGAATGGGATCATAGTCGCTTCGGGAACCCAAATCCATGGTTCGCGCAGGCATATCGTGCGCATGTTATACTTTGCTGAATAGGTCTTACAAATCTGCTCGCCAATCACTTTGCTTAAACCATAGGGATCTTGGGGCCGCGTAGGATGTTGTTCATCGATTGGGATATATTCCGGAACCATCCGGTTGGTCATAAAGGCAAAACCGAGCGTTGATTCGCTGGAAGTAAAGACAACTTTTTTTATCCCATTTCGTGCCGATGCTTCTAACACGTTAAATGTTCCGTTAACATTTAAGTGAAACACTCGTTCCGCCGAATCATCCAACGGATGGGGAATTCCTGCGGCGTGAATAACGGCATCGTACCCTTTCACTGCATGCTCAACATCATTCAACAGCAACATATCTACTTTGTGAAAGCGAACGTTCTGTTTTGGCGGAACCACGTCGAGCACACCGACATCATAGTGGTGGGAAAGCAATTCATCGACAAAATATTTTCCCACGGTCCCGCTGCCGCCCGTGATAAGAACTTTCATATAATTCCTTTGTTACATCTATATGACCTTGAAATAATACGACAATTGCCGCTGATAGTAAATGAACAATTTTTGCCGCACTGCATCTTTCGGCGTAAAAAATTGAATTCAAATAACGATTCGTGTATATTAATTGTGAGAAGATTATTACATGAAAAAAATTTCCATATTCTGTTTTATTGTTTTGACAGCATGGGCTCAGGAAAAGCCGATTAAATATTGGATTTATTTTACTTCCAAACCTCAGCTGTCATTCGCAAAAACCTCTTCACCGTCTGAATACGCACAGTCACTGGGAATTTCTGAGCGTGCAGTAACGAGGCGGGCAAAGATGTCGACATCAATTATCTCTGAAGAAGATTTTCCCATCTCCCAAGAATTTATTACTCAATTGCAACACCATGGCATTGTCATTCAGCATCAACTGCGATGGTTCAATGCTGTCACGGCATATCTCACATCAGATCAAGAAAAAGAAATTGCCGCACTTCCGTTCGTAAAAAATATTGAAACGGTTCGTGTGTTTAAAAGAAAAGAACTTCCTCGTTTAGAAAATCCATTTCCAAAAAATTCAACAGCACCTGTGAAGCAGCGGTATGACTACGGACCATCGTTAACGCAAATGCAAATGATGGATGCCGTTGCCGTTCATAACATAGGCATCAGCGGGCGCGGTGTGCTGGTAGGAATGTTGGATTCCGGTTTTCGATGGCGTGAACACGAAGCTTTAAAAAATCTCAACGTTATTGCGGAATATGATTTTATCCAAAAAGATACTGTTACCGCAAATGAAGCAGGTGACAGCGCCAATCAAGATTCGCACGGCACTTCAACACTTTCACTGGTTGGAGGATTTAAAGAAGGTCAGCTTGTCAGCCCTGCATTCAATGCAAATTTCATTCTCGGCAAAACCGAATATGTCCCAACAGAAACAAATGTTGAAGAAGACAACTGGGCTGCCGCCATTGAATGGATGGAACAGCACGGGGTAGATGTCGTGAGCAGTTCTTTGGGCTACAGTGAGTTTGATGCAACTGATGCCAATGGTAATCCACAGCATAGTTACATCTATGCAGACATGAATGGGCGCACAGCTACCACAACGAAAGCGGCGGTGATTGCCGCACGCAAAGGCGTCGTTGTTGTCAATGCTATGGGGAATGAAGCACAAGCCTCGTGGCATTTTCTCACGGCACCGGCAGATGCTGACAGTATCATTTCCGTTGGTGCTGTATCATCAAGCGGAATATATGCATCGTTTAGTTCAGTCGGACCGACCAGTGACGGCAGAATAAAGCCTGATGTTGCGGCGCAAGGCGTATTCAACTATTGTGCAGTACCGGGTAAAATTGCGTACAACGCTACATCACGAGGCACTTCTTTTTCCACACCGATGACCGCCGGAGTATGCGCCATGCTGCTTTCGGCACGGCCTGAGTTGACACCAATTCAGGTTCGAGATGCGTTA
>JAQUOA010000213.1:0-1790 GCA_028749215.1 Bacteroidota bacterium | reverse complement strand
GACAACATCGTTTTCACAAACGAGGAAAATGGTTTTGCTTAAATGATGTTTTTCAAATTTGATTGAATTGTATTGATGTCCATTTCTTTTAATACTTCCCTTCTGCTGATAGCTCTTTGTGCGTTCATTGCGATTGCATTCTCAGCATACATTTACCGCCGCACCGTTCCTCCCGTATCCAACGGAAAGCGGTATACTCTTGTCACGCTCCGTTCACTGTCGCTGCTCTGTGCATTTCTTGCTCTCTTTGAGCCGCTGCTGCAATTGACCTCGACGAATCAACAAAAACCGGCTATAGCTGTGCTGGTAGATAATTCTTTGAGCATGTCACAAACGGACAAAACGGGAAACCGTGAAGCTGTGGTAAGAAAAATTTTGAAGAGCAGCGATTTCGCAAAGTTATCATCACAAAGTTCCCTTCAACTTTATAAATTTTCTCATGCTGCATCTCCTCTCTCACCCGATTCGTTGATTGTTGACGGCGGCAGCACAGATATTTCTTCGGCTGTTGAGACTGCAGAAAAATATTCGGCATCCTCATTACAAGGAATTATTCTTATCACCGATGGTAATTATAATTCCGGGTCAAATCCATTGTACAATGCCGAACGCTCAAAGATTCCTATTTTTGCTGTTGGCATCGGCGATACGACCGACCAAAAGGATATTGCCGTTACAAAATTAAGCATCAACTCAATCGGATACACGGGGACAGCAATTCCTGTTGACGCAACTGTAAAAGCAACGGGAATTGATAATACCACTGTTGCCGTAACATTGTTAGAAGATGGAAAAAAGATTGATGAAAAAACCATCCATATTCAATCTAACGGCAGTGTTATCGTTGAACTGCCGGTACAATTTATGTACACCGCTGCATCGGATGGAATGAAAAAGATTTCTGTGCGGGTTTCAAAAGTGAATGGTGAACTTACCGAGCTCAACAACGTTCGGTCATCACTCGTAAAAATTTTGAAAAATAAAATGAATATCGTTGTTGTTGCCGGTGCGCCCAGTGCCGATGTTTCCGCCGTTATGCAGGGTTTAAATGAAGATTCAAATATCGAAGCAACTCTTTTTTCACAACTCCCTACGGGCGAGCTTCGCACCCTCACGCCAAACGCAACGCTGACGAATGCACTATCAAAGGCAGATTGTCTTGTGCTGGTCGGTTTCCCAACGGCGCAAAGTTCGTCAGCGGTAATCCAAATGATAACATCATTGGCGCAGACAAAAGCGTTGTCAATCATGTTCATTGCCAGCCGCACGATTGATCCGCAAAAAGTGCGGGAGTTGGAATCAGTATTCCCATTTACCATCGCATCGGAACGTCTTGATGAACAATCGGCGCTGCCGGCGGTTGCATCGCAGTTCAAATTCAATTCACTGGTGCAGGTCAACGCGCAGTTGTTTCCCTTGTTTGCGTGGGAAAAGCTTCCTCCGATTTTTGTTTCACTCTCAGCATTTAGCGCAAAACCGGAATCTCAGAAACTGCTGACAGTAAAAATTCAGGGAGTGAACATCAACGCACCGTTGTTTATCTCCAGAAAAACCGTCAATGCAAAATCGCTGGCACTGCTTGGCTACGGTATTTTTCGCTGGAAGTTATTGGCAAGCTCGTCCGACGACACGAAAAACTTTTTTGATGTCTGGTTCTCATCGCTGATCCGCTGGCTGACGACGCACGACGACGATGCGCTGCTGCACGTTGAACCGTCGAAAGATTTTTTTGCACAGGGAGAGCCGATTGATTTTTCTGCACAGACGTACAATCAAAATTTTCAACCCGT
>JAQUOA010000212.1 GCA_028749215.1 Bacteroidota bacterium | reverse complement strand
TTCTTCGCGAGAGGTGCCAAGTGTTTCGGCGGCGCTGTAAAGATAAAGACCGTGACCTGCCTCGTCCTGCACTTTGGCTATGAGAGCAAGTTTTCGTCGTATTGATGGGGCGCGCGTAATCCAATTTCCTTCAGGCAGCATTCCAACAATTTCGGAATGTGCATGCTGAGAAATGAGCCGCACTAATTGTTTGCGGTAATTGTCGGGCATCCATTCCTGAGGCTCCATTGTTTGCCCCACGGCGATGCGATTGTTGAAGCGCTCTTCTAATGAAGCGATGTTTTCGTTCATCGAATGCCTTTCTATCTATATCAGAGATTTTTGTCCTGATTAGCTTAAAAGAATATAGAAAAGGGGAAATCGAATTTCAAGGAGGGAATTTCTTTAAATAGTCAGGGGGTTGTCTTTTACAAATTACTTACAATCTCTTGTGCAATATTTTGTATCTCGTGGTCGTTGTGAATTTTAAACCAGCGGATTCTTTTTTCTTTCCGAAACCAGGTCAACTGCCTTTTGGCAAACCGGCGCGTATTTTGCTTCATCAACTCTACCATCCGTTCGTATGAAATTTCTTTCCGGAGATACGCAAATGCTTCTTTGTATCCTACTGTCTGCAGCGCCTGGTACCGATCATCATATCCCATTTTTTGTAAATGCTCCACTTCACTCAAAAATCCTTCAGCAAACATTTTTTCAACCCGCTGATTGATTCTAGTGTAAAGCTCTTCTCTCTCCCATTGCAATCCAACAAACATTGCATCGTAAATTTGTTCCGGTTGATGATCTGCATGGAATTTGGAAATAGGGACTCCGGTTTCAAAAAATACCTCTAGTGCCCGGATGACTCGTCGAAACTTTGTGGCATCCATAGTAGAAGCAGAAAGTGGGTCAACAGTTTGCAATTCTTTGTAAAGCGCTTCTTTACCGGTTTTCTCCAACCGCGTCTCTAACTCCTTGCGGATGACACCGGAAAATTCCGGCTGTTCAAAAAAACCGTCAACCAATGCCTGAACATACAATCCCGTTCCGCCGGCAACAATCGGCATTTTTTTTCGTAGCAGAATTTCAGAAACCATTCTCCGTCCGTCATCTTGAAAATCACCAGCATTATATTTTTCATTCGGTTCACGAATATCAATAAAATGATGCGGAACAGATTGAAGTTCACTTGGCGAAGGTTTTGCCGTACCAATGGAGAGATGTTTGTAGACTTGGCGTGAATCAGCAGAAATAATTTCTGAAGGGATGTGCTTTGCAACTTCAAGGGCAAGTGATGTTTTGCCTGACGCTGTCGGTCCGACAATGACAAGAATATGCGGAAGCGATGTTTTCACCCGGATCAACTCCAAGCATTTTTTCCGATGAGCGGAACGAATTTAAATCCTTCAACTTCCTTCACTTCCAGTTTGTCTTTTATTTTTATACCTATCGCTAAACTTTGAAATTCTTTTGTGCCGATGGGAATCACTATTCTTCCTCCCTCAGCTAATTGGTGCATGAGTGGCTCAGGAATTGTCGGCGATCCGGCAGTAACAATAATTCCATCGTAGGGTGCATGTTCTTTCCACCCTATTGTTCCATCCCCCCCTTTTGCTGCAACGCGCAAATTCAATTTGTCGAACATTTTTCTCGCATTGTTCAGCAACGATAAATGTCGTTCAATCGTAAACACTCGGCATCCCATGGTAGCAAGAATTGTTGCCTGATATCCGGAGCCGGTTCCTATTTCCAACACTTTCATATCTTTTTTAAGTTGAAGGGCTTGGGTCATAAATGCAACTGTATACGGCTGCGAAATTGTCTGCTCACTGGCGATAGGAAGCGCACTGTCTTCATATGCTTTATTCACAAACATCGGATCGACAAACAAGTGTCGTTCAACTTTTGCTAGTGCATCAAGCACGTTTGCATCAGTAATTCCTTTATTCTTGAGCTCTTCAATCATTTCCTTGCGTTCGGTATCAAATCTTCCCATATCAATATTGCTTAAAAAGCACCTTAATAAAATACAATGTTGTTTGTATGTGCGTCATGTGGCTTTTTTCTCCGGCGTAGATCGTTTCAATCGGTAGAGATCCAAAAGTGTGTCCACACGAAGCTGCTTTAATTAAAAATTCTGTTTCGCTTTCAAATCCATTTGATGTCAATCGAACATTTTCCAAAACTCTTTTTGTGATAAATCGGAACCCTGATTGACTATCCGAAATGTCAGCACCTGTTCTCGCTCGTATCAAGAATGTTGTGATCGTGTTGGAAAGAATCCGATGTAAAGGCATCCCTTTTGTATTCTGCAGTCTGCTTCCGATAATGATATCGTAATGTTTCGCTTCGTAGAGCCGTAAAAATCTTTCAATATCCACAGGTTGGTGCTGCAAATCGGCATCCATCGTAATAACAGCATCAAAATTATTTTGCAGAGCGTAGTCAAATCCTGTTTGCAGCGCCGCCCCTTTGCCTTGATTATTCTTATGGGACAGCACAACAACTGAAAGCTTTTTTGCAACAGGTTCTGTCTCATCCTTTGAACCGTCATTGATTACAATAATTGATTTCGCCGGGATAAAACGGGCGGTTTGCTGAAGTAACTGCGGCAACGATGAAGCTGCGTTGTAGGCGGGAATAAGGATTGCAACGTTCGTCACTGCGGCCGAATCGCCTCCTTCACATTTTTAAATGATCGCTCCATAGAAAGCACAAGCCGGTCTCGTAATTCTTTGCGCAATTCTTTCACGGAAATTTTGTACGTCAATTCGCCGTTATCGGCAATTGACACCGCGCCGGTTTCTTCGGAAACAATGACTGCAATCGCATCCGTTTGTTCTGTCACTCCAAGTCCGGCCCTGTGCCGAGTGCCTAACACCAAATCACCAACGCGGGATGTCGCCGAAAGAGGCAGGGTGCATCGTGCCGCTTCAATGGTTCTATCGTTCACAACAATCGCCCCGTCGTGGAGCGGCGACCGGGGATTAAAAATTGATAGAAGCAAAGACCGGCTGATTTGCGCATGGAGAATAACTCCGGTTTCAGTAAATGATTTCATTCCCGTACCACGTGCGATGATGATCAAAGCCCCTTGCTTTTTCTTCGACAGCTCAAGAGCGGCCGCAGTGATCTCTTCAATTGATTCGTCGACATTCAAACGTAAAAATAATTGAATAAATCTGTTCCTGGCAATGGTTGAAAGGAGACGCCGAATTTCGGGCTGGAAGATAATGATGAACGCGATGACTAAAATATCCGACAGCGTGCGTAAAATCCACCCCATGGCTTTCAAATTAAACGCTTGGGTTACAAACGCTAAAAGGATGATCACCACTAAGCCGACAAATATCTGAGCGGCAACTGTGCCCCGCATACTGCGGTACAAACGGTATAAAATGAACGTCACGAGCAGAATGTCAATGACATCGACAATCGTGACTGTAAGAAATCCGATATTAAATAACTCCATTATGTTACATTCCTTATCGCATCGACAATAATGGCAACACGTTTCATTTCTTTAACGTCATGAACACGAATAATATTCGCTCCGTTCATAATGGCGACGGCAACAGACGCCGCGGTTCCTTCAACGCGTTCATCAACGGAAACATCCAGCAGTGCTCCGATAAATCCTTTTCGTGATGTTCCAATGAGGACAGGAAACCCTAATGAGGTAAACTCTTTGAGATGTTTTATCAACGTCAAATTATGTTCGACATTTTTTCCAAAACCAATTCCCGGATCGATAATAATCTGCTTTACGCCTGCAGTGATTGCAATATCGCATGCATCCCTTAATTCCTCTTTCACTTCAAGCACAACATCATTGTACGTTGGATGAAACTGCATCGTTTCCGGCGTCCCCTGCATGTGCATCAGGACGAGTGATGCATGGCACTTCGCTACAACATCGGCAATGCCTTCGTCAAATTTCAGTCCGCTGATATCATTTACGATAGATGCACCAGCCTCTAATGCTTTTTCTGCAACAAGTGATTTTGTTGTGTCAATGGAGATGATGACGTCGCTGGCATGCGAAATCCGTTCGATCACTGGAATGACGCGTTTCAATTCTTCTTCAGCAGAAATTTTTTGCGACCCTTGTCCGTATAATCCTTTCGGTCGTGAAGATTCGCCCCCGACATCGATAATGTCTGCGCCTTCTTCAACCATTTTCACCGCATGGGCTACAGCCGCATCAACAGAAAAATATTTTCCTCCGTCAGAAAATGAATCAGGTGTTACATTCAAAATACCCATAAGGTAGGTACGCAGCGAAAAATCAATATGCCGCCCCTTGATGCTGAATGGTTCTACCTGTGCTGTCATCTTCTCCATGATGTCAAAATATCAAATGATGAACGGATAAGCAAAGAAAAACCCCGCATCGGCGGGGTAATTCTTACTGGGATTTCTTATTAGCGCGAAGAGCTTTTGCTTTGTCTTTCATCTTCGCTCTTTTTTTCCTGTGCTTCTTTGCCACCCGGTAATCTTTTTTATTCACGATAACTCCTTCTTGATTGTTTATGGTTCACTGCAGTTATGATAAAATCCGCATTTTGGACAAAATAATTTGCATTTTCGGCTGTCAAGAGGTGTACCGCAATTCACGCAAAAATTCCAGAAATGTTTCTCTTGATGAACTTCGATCTGCCTGATCTCGAAATTCAGCAACGACGGTATCTCTTTCAGCTCTTTTTTATTCGGATCCATGCGCATGAAACGTACTGAAGTGGAGACTTGAAAGCAAGAGGTTTCTATTGTTGAAGGTAGCCGTCGTTCTTTGCCAGCTCTTCAACTTTTTTCTTTGATGTCAACAATGGAAGTAATGATTCTATGTGACGCACAAGAAATTGCAGCCGTTGGTTTTCAGAATTCATGCTCAGAAATATTTGCCGCTGCATAAT
>JAQUOA010000211.1 GCA_028749215.1 Bacteroidota bacterium | reverse complement strand
ATTCATCCGATATCAGCGAGATTGTGTACGAGCCGATTGGGGTCACTGGACGAATGGGATTTATTTTAGCCTTTCTTACAATAGTGCTTGGAATAACTTTGATGCAGTCGTTTATCTATAAGGCCCTATTCAACAATGGCGTTCAGGGAATATGGAATCATCTTGGCGGAATTTTTATTGGAGCAATTGAAGGCGGTTTAACAATCAGTGTTGTCCTCATCATCATGAGCATTTACATGAAAATACCTTCGGATGAAACTAAGGCAACATCGGTTTTATACAAACCTTTGAAAAATTTTGCTCCAATAGTGTTTGATCAAATCAATACTTTCCTTCCTGAATCAGAAGATTTTTACCAACAAATGTTTAAATCTGCAGCAAAGGATATGAGGAAAGGGGAGAAGAAACAGTAGGATGAAGAGCCGCTTTACCGCTTCAGCAGAGAAGTTAGACTTGCCCAAAATCCTTCACCGTATCCAAAGTTATGCTTCATCTGAACTTGGAATTGAAGCTGCCGAACAGATTGAACCATGCTCCGACCTCAATAGTATTTCCATTGAACATAACCGGGTATCAGAATTACGCAGAATTCTTGAAAGCGAAGAACAGTTTCCTATCGATGGAATAAAAGATATCCGCTCTTCAGTGCAACATTCAAAAGTTGAAAATAATATTCTATCTGCTAAAGAATTATTAAATATTGGACTAACCCTACAGGTTGCACGATCAATTAAAAGTTTTATCGAAAAAAGAAAAGAGTATTTAATTGAAATTAGCTCTTTAACTTCTTTAATTTCAATACAAAAAGAAGTTGAGTTCAATATATTTCAATCAATAGATGAAAATGGAAATATAAAAGATTCAGCCAGTAAAGAACTAAAAAATATTCGAAGGGAAATCGCACAAAAGCAACAAATCATAAGGAAGGCTCTTGAGAAAATTTTGCGCGTAACCTCTGAACAAGGAATAGTCCAAGATGAAATAGTAACCACTCGTGATGGGCGTCTGGTTATTCCAATTAAAGCTGAGCTTAGAAATAAATTCCCTGGTTTTATCCATAGCACTTCATCATCCGGCCAAACGGTTTTTATTGAACCTTCGGAAACATTAACATTAAACAATGACATTTGTGAGCTAATTTTTCTTGAAAAACGTGAGATTGAAAAAATTTTAAAAAACCTGACCACGCAAATTCGGGAAGCTGCAATTGAAATTAGTCACATTCTAAAAATTTTACAACAGATAGATTTATGTTATGCAAAGGCGCGTTATTCCATTGAAATAAATGGGAATAAA
Source organism: Bacteroidota bacterium (assembly GCA_028749215.1). Taxonomy (GTDB): domain Bacteria; phylum Bacteroidota; class Ignavibacteria; order UBA10030; family UBA8401; genus JAQUOA01. The sequence goes on along the minus strand of JAQUOA010000211.1, from coordinate 3,635 downwards.
CCCCTTTTAAAAGAAAATGGCTCGATTGTAATTTATTTGGCGTATCACCCTGCTTTATTACTTCGTCACACGCGCGAAAGTATAGTTCCGTTAAATATCTCACTTGGCAACGCTTTTGCCACGTTGCTTATTACTGGACCTAATGCGGGAGGAAAAACTGTCGCGCTTAAGGCTGTCGGAATATTGGCTTTAATGGTTCAGTGTGGAATACATGTTCCAGTGTCACCTGATTCGGAATTCCCGATATTTAAAGAAATTTTTGTTTCTATCGGTGATAATCAGTCAATTGAAAATGATTTAAGTACGTTCAGTTCTCAAGTTCTTCAGCTAAAAGAAATAGTTGATAATGCTGCTGATGGGGATTTAGTCTTAATTGATGAAATAGGATCGAACACTGATCCCACAGAAGGTGGTGCATTAGCGGCATCCGTTCTTGAATATCTAACAAAAAGCGGAGCATTGACAATTGCAACATCGCATCAGGCTTCCCTAAAAGCATTTGCACACAACTCTGAGGGAATGGAAAATGCTGCCATGGAGTTCGATCAAGTTTCACTTTTACCAACGTATCGCCTTAAAACGGGAATACCTGGAAGCAGTTATGCTTTAGAAATTGCAGAGCGACTGGGTATGGCGGAAAGCATTATTTTAAAATGCCGGGAAATGTTAGGTGATCAAAAAAATAAACTTGAACAATTAATTTTAGACTTAGAAAACCGGACTCAGCAATTGCAATCCAAATTATATGAAACCGATGAAAAGCTGTTGAAATATAAACAACTCTATACCGACTACGAAGGTAAGTTAAGGGCTTTTAATAATGATGTCCGTGAGATTAAAAAGAAAGCTATTCTTGAAGCCAAAGCACTCATAGAAAAGGCTTCGTCTCAAATTGAACGTACTGTAAAAGAAATTAAAAATCACCAGGCAAGTAAAGATGTCATCAAATCAGGAAAACATCAAATCGCTGAACTAGAACATGAATTGTTAAAACTAGAAACAGAACTAGGCCAAATATCCGACACTGAACCGGAGCATCCACTCAGCATACACATTGATGATCAAGTAACATTAAAATCGGGTGGGCAATTTGGCGTTGTTTTGTCACCTCCAGATAAAAATGGAAATTTACTTGTCGCATTCAATTCAATCAAAGCTAAAATAAATGTTTCTAATATTTCTTCAGCAAAGAAAAAAGAAAATCAATCAAGCGGGATAACGATTGGTAACACAATAACTAAAGATATTTCAGCTGAAGTGGATGTTCGCGGGCAGTTTGGGGATGACGCGGTTTCGACAGTCGATAAATTTTTGGATGATGCCGTACTTTCTGGTTTACACCTGGTTGATATTATTCATGGTAAAGGAACAGGTGTCCTCCAAAAGCGAATTCATTCATTTTTGGAACACGATGCTCGGATAAAATCGTATAGATTTGGAGAATTAAATGAAGGCGGAGCAGGGGTAACTATCGTGGAGCTTTCATGAAAAGAAAAATCAAAAAAATTCTCATTGCCAATAGAGGGGAAATTGCTGTTCGGATTCATCGGTCGGCTAAAGAATTGGGTATTGTAACCGTTGCAATTTTTTCTGATCCAGACAGACTATCGCCACACGTCTTGCTTTGTGATGAAGCCTACCCGCTGCATGGAATTTCGTCTCAAGAAACTTACCTCAATCAAGAAAAAATTCTTTCCATCGCAAAAAGCTGTCGTGTTGATGCCATTCATCCGGGGTATGGTTTTCTCTCTGAGAAAAGCCAATTTGCAAAGGCAGTATTGGAGGCGGGATTTATTTTTATTGGACCAACGCCTGAAACTATTGAACTACTTGGGAGCAAAACATCTGCACGCGATTTACTTAAAAAGAAAAATCTACCTATAGTTCCTGGCAGCACTAAACCAATCAGTGATTTTCCTGAAGCTGCAAAGATGGCAAATGAAATTGGGCTTCCTATAATGGTCAAAGCGGCTGGCGGCGGGGGCGGAAAGGGAATGCGAAGAGTTGATAAACTTGAAGATCTAAATAACGCCATTGAGAGAGCACGTGCTGAAGCGGGGAAATCGTTTTCTGATGACAGAGTGTACTTAGAAAAATTTATTGTTAACCCAAAGCATATTGAAATACAAATTCTTGCCGACACTCATGGAAATGTTATTCATCTTGGTGAACGCGAGTGCTCTATCCAGCGAAGACACCAAAAAGTTGTCGAGGAATGTCCAAGTTCGGTCGTAACATCAGAATTGCGAGAAAAGATGGGACGAGTGGCTGTTGAAATTGCTAAAGCCAGCGGATACGTTAATGCCGGCACCGTAGAGTTTTTACTAGATACGGAGAAAAATTTTTACTTTTTAGAAGTAAACACACGATTACAAGTAGAGCACCCGGTAACAGAACTTGTGTACGGCCTTGATCTTGTTAAAGAGCAAATCCGAATTGCCGAGGGCGAAAAATTATCAATATCGCAATCCGAGATTAAGATTAATGGCTGTGCTATTGAATGCAGAATTTCAGCTGAAGAAACCGATAATAATTTTATGCCTTCAACTGGAGAAATTACGCATTACCAGCCAAGTGAAGGTCCAGGCGTACGAAACGACTCAGGTGTTCGGGGCGGCACAAAAATTACCATGCACTATGATCCTATGATGGCGAAATTGATTGTGCATGGGAAAGATCGAAAAGAAGCAATTTCCCGCATGGTAAGAGCGCTAGATGAATATAAAATTAATGGTGTAAAAACGACAATTCCGTTTTGTCAATTTGTACTCTCCCACAAAGAATTTATCGGTGGAACTTATAACATTAATTTTACAGAACAATTTTTTACTACAACAAAAACACCGTTAACTCAAGATGGAATAGCTTCACTTTCAGCAGCATATATGCAAAACGTAAACGGTTCTGTGTCTCGCGAGAAAAAGATAGACGCAAAAGAAATATCAAGTCCTTCAAAATGGAAGGGACGTGAGCGTGATGAATAACGTTATTCTCCACATCGCCGATAAGGAGTATATAATTCGGTCGCAAAAAGGAACCATTGAGATCGACGGAAGAGTGCATGAAATTGATATACGTAAAGTTACCGAAAACGAATATAGCGTCTTGATTGATGGCCGCTCACATCATTTTTTCTTTACGAAAGGAAATGACTCCTCGTATGCACAAATTGACAATCAGATTGTTGACATCAGAAAGAAATCTCTTCGAGATGAATTGTCTGTAAAATTTTTAAAGCGCCAGATCGGTACTCATTCAGCCGTAATTTTTCATGCTCCAATGCCGGGAATGGTGACAAAGATCTTGGTGCCGGTTAACACCAATGTTGAAATCGGCGAAGGAATTGTCGTTGTCGAGGCAATGAAAATGGAAAATGAAATTAAAACCACAAAACCAGGAATTGTAACAAAAATATTTGTGAAAGAGAAACAAGCGGTCGAAAAAGGCGACCAACTTTTTGTCATTGAATAATTATGGAACATTTTGAAGAACCCGAAGTTACAAAAGGACTTTCAGTACAACATGGATTGACTGATGAAGAGTACGAAAAAATCATTTCGATTCTCGGCAGAACACCTACATATACAGAACTTGGCATCTACAGCGTTATGTGGAGTGAACATTGCAGCTACAAA
>JAQUOA010000210.1 GCA_028749215.1 Bacteroidota bacterium | reverse complement strand
TTTGTGTTCCACTGTTCGTATTCTCTCGTTTCGTAAAAGTTATTATAAGTGTATGACAAAATTTAGTTTTTATTTTTTTCCAGCTCCAGCAGCATTTTCTTTCTCCACACACCGCCGCCGTAACCGCCTAGTTCGCCGTTTTTGTTGACAACGCGGTGACACGGAATGACAATGGCAATACGGTTCATTCCGTTTGCTCTGCCCACGGCACGCGATGATTTCGGTTTACCAATCATCCTTGCCACATCTTCGTATGATGCCGTTTGCCCGGCAGAAATTTTTAACAGTGCATTCCAAACTTGCTGTTCAAAGGGACTTCCGGGGAAAACAAGATTTACAGAAAATGTCTTTCGTTTTTCGTCAAAGTATTCTTTCAATTCCTTTTTCAATTGAACAATGTGCATATTCTCTCCGGGAATGATTGCACACCGGAAGTATTTTCTCAGCCGCTTAAATTGGTTGTCAAGCATTCTTCGGTCGGTAAACTCAAGCAGACAAATTCCTTCCGATGTTGCGGCGGCAACCAGCGGTCCATACGGACTTTCAATCCATGATGTAACGATTGAATCGTCATTTCTGCTTTCTCTAGGTGCTTTACCGAAAGTTTTTGCGAACGCATCTCGGAATCCGCTGTGTGAATTGTACCCATAGCCGAGTGCAACATCATCCAGATCGACACCGTTGCGAATTTGTTCGAACGATTTTCCAAGTCTCCGTCCGCGGCAATATGCCTGAAATGTCATTCCATAATTTTTAAAAAAGAATCGGCGTGCGCGAGATGGTTCAATTCCTTTTTTTCGCAGGTACGAATCGGAGTATCGCACGGTGGGATCTCTTTCGATAGTTGAAAGCAATATTCCAACCCATTCCGGTGGTGTGCCGATTGCTTCCATTGGTTTGCACACTTTGCAAGGTCTGTACCCGGCAAAGATTGCTTCTTTGGTGGAAGGAAAAAATTCTACATTCTTCGCTAAAGGTTTTCGCGCCGTGCACGACGGGCGGCAAAAAATTCCGGTGGTGCGAACGGCAAGATAGAATACTCCGTCGTACGAAGTATCTTTGCGCATGTATGCGCGATGCATTTCTGTTGTTGATGGAAGAGCCATCTTTATTCTCTGGAAGATAAAAATTTCACGATGACCGTCACCTCAAAGGTAATGGTCACCTATCAACGATACAGAATAAAGAAGAACGCTTCCACCGAAAAATGAACAAGGAATTTTTTTACCAGCTTTGAACTTCACGCGGATCGAACTGGATAATTTCTATTGCATGACTTTTATTTCGAATGATTGTGGGAACGGAGAGAAGAGCTTCCTTTTCATTGTCAGCTTCAATCATTGCCCATCCGCGGTGATCACCGGCCTTGCAGCCCCAGTGAAAATGAGTAAGATAACCGATGGCCAACGTCAGCTTCACAACTTTATTGCAGTCTTCTTCTGTGTGTGGCGATTCGACAAGAAAATGCGGCATAGCCTCCTCCTTTGTACGATGATTAAATGTTCATGATCTAACAGCAACATTTGCATTTTCACAATAAAAACATTAGTTAATCGTAATGTTCTGTCGGACTCATACCTTCTGCACCGGGAAGTTTTCCTGTAAGCATTTGTGGTTTATGGATAAGCACTGGCAAATATAAAACGATTTATTTTGATATATAACAGCAATAAGCGAAATTTGTTCCTGCGTTCGTAGGCAACGCATTGTTGTTGATTCATACGTATTCTTTCTTTTATGATCCCATGTTCACTACATCCAGCTTTGCCATAGGCCTTTCATTACTGCACTTTCGGGTAACTGCATACCATTCTGTTTCAGTGTCAGCGTGATGGAACCGCGGTGATGCGATTCGTCCGAAATCAAATATCCCATGAAGCGAACAGGATTATTTTTGAATGCTCGAAGTTTTGATTTTCCTTCGATAGCATTACTTAAAAATTTCTCTACCAGTTTACCGGAATGTGTAAATGTGTTTTTAGATTGGTACGTTGAAGAGAGGAAATTCTCTCAAACGATCTTCCTTCATATTTCCCCGTAAAATGAAACCGCACCCATCCAATGCGAGCGCGGTGCATGTGTCCGAGTTGTGATTCCTTTTACGTCATGAAAGTCGATTTTTTAGAACAAGTTATTCTTCATCAGCTGCAAAGCGATACCCAATTCCGGATTCTGTCAGAAATAATTTTGGATTATTCGGGTCGTCTTCTAACTTTTTCCGCAATTGACCCACATAGACACGAGTGTATTGGCTTTCGCCTTCAAACTTTGGTCCCCACACTTGTTGAAGAATATAATTATGCGTCAACACCTTCCCTTCATTGCGCACAAAGAGCGTCAGCAAAGCGAATTCGGTTGGTGTGAGTTTAATTATTTCGCTTCCTTTTTTTACCATGTGGCTGTCGAAGTCGATGGAGATATCATTAATTTCAACGATCGTACTTTGCACGGTGTTTGATTGAACGACGCGAAGCGAAGAGCGAATACGCGCAAGAAGTTCACCGGAGCGAAATGGCTTTGTCAAATAATCATTGGCACCGGCGTCGAGGGCATTGATAATTTCATCTTCAGTTGTGCGTGCTGAAAGGATGATGATTGGATACTCCGCCCATGTTTTAATTTTTTTCAAAACGGTAATGCCGTCAGCATCGGGCAGACCAAGATCCAGAATCATGGCATCGTAACGGTGCGTTTCGGCAAGATGGATTGCTTCGGCCGCATTTTCAGCAAGGGAAACATTATATCCTACCGATTCTAATGTTGCGCGCAGTAAACGACGCATTTGAATTTCATCGTCGACGACTAAAATTTCTGCTGATGGTGTCATAATTCTCTTATCGGTATTGTAATTTCAAACAAGGCGCCCCCGCCCGGATGATTGGCAGCGGTAATCGTTCCTTTATGTGCTTCAATAAAACCTTTCACGATGGAAAGTCCAAGCCCTGTGCCTCCCGTTTTAGTGCCGGGAGCGCGGTAAAATTTTTCAAATATTTTTTTCTGTGTCTCTTTAGAAAACCCCGAACCATGATCCCGAACAGCCAAGACGCATTCACGATCCGTGACTTCAGCGGAAATTTCTATCGAAGTCCCTGACGGCGTATACTGTGATGCATTATGAAGTAGGTTTGTCACAGCTTGCTCAATGAGGCCGAAATCTAATTTTACCAATGGAATGTTGTCAGATATCGTGACAATAATCTTATGATGTGAAAGTTCTTTTTGCAATTTTTTGAGAGAGGTGTTCACAATATCCCGGATGTTGCACCAATCCTTTTTTGGCGCCAGCAGTCCCGATTCAAGCCTAGCCATGTCGAGAAGATTTTCAACCAGACGATTCAAACGATCTGCAGCAGTACGAATTTCTTCGAGAAATTCTTTTTGTTCAATATTGTTCAACGCTTCCGACGCGTTCACTATCGCTGCGATGGGAGTACGGAGTTCATGCGAGATTGAATTGAACAGTGTTTTGTATAATTTTTCTGATTCAGCATACACGATAGTTTGTTTTGTTAATTCATTCAATTGTTCCCGTTCCAAAGTTGAGGCAATCTGTGCGATAAAATTTTGCAAGAGCGATTCCTGATCAATGCTGAACTGTTGCTCATTCTTTGCTCTTACACCGATAACACCGAGCGGATAGCGCGGACCGGAAATAGGATAGTACGTTGCCGAAACCGATGGCAGCGTATCGGTGAATTTACCCGCTTTCTTTTCATTCCAATACACCCACGCTGCCACGCCAAATTCTTTCTCGTTTACCGCGTATGTGCTTTTAGGGTGTGCAATGGTAAAAATATCGCCGTCCGGCTGGCTTAAAAAAAGCGCCACATCGGAATTAAAAAAATTTGCAATATTGTTCACGGCTGTTTCCGCAACTTCATCTTGTGTTTTTGTAGCCGTAAGCTGTCTGGTAAGAGTGAAGAGTGCTGTGGAATGTTCTTCCCGCAGGCGCACGGATTTTTCGCGGGCACGAATGCGTGTTGTCAGCACGCTGGTGATTGTTGCAATCGCAAAATAAATAATCAGCATTGCAATATCTTGTGGAAGCGAACCAAAAATAGTAAAACGAGGAGGGATGACGAAAAAATCCCACACAAGGGCGCTTAACGTTGCCGCGACCAGCACGGGACCTACGCCAAGTTTCAGGGGAAGCAGGGCAACGGTGAGAAGAAGAATCAATGCCACGGTTTGGTAGCCGAGGTAGTTCGTCAGCGCGTAACATGCAAGCGCAACAATGAAAACGGACACCACGGCGAGAACGTACTGTGATATGCCCGAATGAATTTCAGGGATAGAAAAAATTTTTTTCCGGGAAGATATTTCATTGTGTTCGCCGACGACATAGACATCCAGATTGCCGCTGTACTCAATAATATCATCCATCAATGTTGAAGAAAAAAGCCTGCGCTGTGTCGTCTTTCCGACAAGAATTTGTGTTGCATTATGCTGTTTTGCTTCCCGCACCAAAGCGCTGGCAATGTTTTCATCCGCAGTGGTAATAATTTCGGCGCCAAGTTCTTGGGCAAGCTTGATATTGGCGTTGAGCTGTTTCTTTGCGTGGTCGGAAAGTTGCTTCGATGATTCGACGTACACCGCAATCCATGTTGCGTTCATTGTATACGCCATTCTCCGCGCCCAGCGGATAACGGAAACAGATGACGGACTGGCGCTGATGCCGAGCAGTAACCGCTGTCCAGATTTCCACGTTTCCGTAATATGCTCTGACTGCATATAATCACGGAGCTGATGGTCAACACGTTCTGCGGTAAGCCGCAACGACATTTCACGAAGGGCAGTGAGATTTCCTTTACGGAAAAAATTCTCCACTGCAAACTGCGAACGATCCGGTGTGTACACTTTCCCTTCCGCAAGACGCTTCAAGAGTTCGTCCGGCGGAATATCGATGACTTCTACTTCATCTGCCTGATCAAAAATAG
>JAQUOA010000209.1 GCA_028749215.1 Bacteroidota bacterium | reverse complement strand
TGCATTGGTTGCTGTTGCTAGAAAACTTCTTGTTCTGTGCTTTGCTGTTTGTAAATCTAATAAACCGTTCCAACTAAACTATTTTTGATATCGTCCTTGACTTGCAATACAGTATCTTCGGGGATTGGCACGCAACGCTTCAGAGCGTGAGATTAAAAGTTTAAATGTAAAATGGCTTTCGTATCGTAAGTTGTCATTTGATAACTCTGCACCAACGGGGCACAGAGAACAAAAAGGATACACCAGAGCAAAAACTTTACCATCTATTCACCTTTGTAATTATGAGAATAAAAAGCAAGATAAACATCTCCGCTGTTCCAACGAAGTGCCTCGAACAAGCTGCGGAGTATTTGTCATGCCAGCGTACGCTGGCATCCATCTTATGGATTCTGGCTTTCGCCGGAATGACGTTGCAAGCATCTAAGTATTAAACCGAACAAAAATAAATGCCCGTTAATGGTTTTTATTATTTTAAAAGCAACATTTTCTTCCACTGCATAAATCTCTTATTCGGATCCGAGGTGCTTACCGCATTGATCCGATAAAAATATACGCCAGAGGCGTATCCGCCTTTGGAGGGCATGCCGGACGCACTAGTGGTATTCCAGTGCGTTTCATACGATCCAGCTTGTTGTTCAGAGTTCACAAGATTTGCAACTTCTTGCCCTAAATTATTATAGATGTTTATTGATACATGGCTTGACGCTGGCAATCCGTAATGGATTGTTGTTGATGGATTAAAAGGATTGGGATAGTTCTGGTCTAGAAAAAATGAATATGGAAGGGAAATTTCTTTCGCTACTCCAACACTATTATTTCCATTTTCAAATATGTCATAACCCCATGCGGGAAGAGTCATCGTATAATCTGGATGCAGATACAATGAGGTGTTGTGCACTGCATCTCTGTACGATCCTGCAAATGAACTTCCGGATAATGTAAATGTTCGTTCTAGATTGGAAAGATTGAACACGGCAAATATGGTAGCCGAATCTTTTTTTCGGAGAAATGCAAAAACTTTTTGATCGTCGGTCGTGACAACGCGTTCAAGATCTCCGCCATTAACGCCGTTCCACAATGCTTTGTTGGCTCTTTTTAAATGAAGAAGTGATGTATATCGTTCTGCCAGTAGATTGCTTTGCCAGACAATTTCATCTTTATCAAAAAATTTTAACCGATGATTCAATCCCGCCTCTTGCCCGCCATAGATCAATGGAATGCCGCGGAAGACCATTGAAAGTGCAATAAATGTTTCCGCCGCACTGCCAAACAGTTCGGTATCCGTGCCGTACCACGAGTTTTCATCGTGATTGGAAGTAAAATACATTCGATTCTTGTTTCCGGCAAAGAGACTGTTTTCATTCAAAACATAGCTGTTAAAACTATCGGCATTGTTCGTACCATTGAATAATCGGACCAGGATACCATTGCCAAATCCATAATAACTCCACGCGTATGTTACATCAAATCCGGCAGGATAATATTTTGAAGCATTATCCTCAGCGATCATAATAATTTCCGGCTTTAGATTTTTCAACGCCGTAATCGCTTCAGTCCAGAAGTCAATCGGAACAAAACTTGCAGCATCACACCGAAAGCCGTCAATCTTCGTTTCCGTGATCCAATATTTCATAACATCAATCATGTAATTTCGTAATTCTTGTTTGGTATAGTCCAATTGAATAACATCGCTCCAGTTTGTTCCGGGGGGCGGAATAAAATTACCGCTGCTATTTTTCGCGTACCATTCAGGATGTGATACCGTCAATCCATTATCCCACGATGTATGATTCGCTACCCAGTCAATCACAACATACATTCCTTTTTTATGGATTGAATCTACTGTTGCTTTAAAATCTTCCAGTGTTCCAAATTCCGAATTGATTCCGTAATAGTCTTTTACAGAATAATAACTTCCAAGGCTTCCCAGCCGGTTCTTCACTCCAATGGGATGAATGGGCATAAACCAGATGATACCAACTCCGAGGTCCTTTAACCGATCGAGATGATTATTAAACGAAGTAAACGTTCCTTCTTTTGTATATTGCCGAACATTCACCTCGTAGATGCTAAGATTATAACTCCATGCAGTATGATCCTGTCCGTTTCCATTGATTGGAAACAGAAGAGCAAAACTAAAGAGTAACACAAAAATTTTAAACTTTTTCACTTAATTTCTACCCCCGAGTTTATTCAAGAGACTTCTGAGAAAATCATTGCCAGGAGCGAAGCGACGAAGCAATCGTATCAAAATAAACTAAAAACAAGATTGCTTCGACAAAAAACGTTTCGTCGCGAAGGGACTCCTTTGGAGCAATGACACTGATGTAAGGTTTTGCAGATATCTCTTCATTTCATAGTATTGCAAAATTCGACAAAGTGCAAACTTAGAGTGGATCAATAAAAAACAACGGCTGATCTCTGACAGTGTGTTGATATCTGGCGACAATTCTCATCGCCCGATATTTTCTTGTGATAAACGAATCGTTGAGCAAACAGGGTGGAGGATATATTTTGGTTATTAAGAAACGGGGTTCGGGAACGAATAGTATTCATTTCTTGAACACTTTACTAATCTTTGATACAGAATAAATATTGTAGAACGCGGGCAAGTGTTTATTAATTTTAAAATTAGTTTTCGTGTCTTAAGTTGCAACTTGACGACACAGCACACGAAAACTTGGAGCGACGGCGGTTGCGTGGTCAATTTGTGTGACTGGTATGTTGACCTGGTTAGGGTGCAGCATTTTAATTTATTCCACTTAATTTGATGTTTCGTAAAGCAATAACAGTACCATCAAGAAATCCCGCGAATATTAATGTTTCATCGGATGACCAAGCAATGCTCGATATATAACAAGGATATTTCATAAAGGTCTGTACAACTCTACCGCTTTCCAATTCCCAGACGTTTATTTCCCCGGTTATTGATCCTCCGACAAAGTACTTACCACTAGGTGAAACACAACCGTAGTGAACTTGTGGAACATTCATGTTAAATGAATTTTGCAATTTCCCTTCTGGCATTTTCCATACTTTTAACATTCCATCATCTTGCCCTGAAGAAACAAGGATTGATTCATCATCCGAGAAAGAGACAGTTCGAGTAAATCCATTATGCGCATTTCGAATAAATTGAATTGTATCCTTTAAAATATTCCATACAGCAACGTCACCATTATCATGGAATGAGGATTCCACAGAGTATTTGCTCTTAGGAGATATTGTTCCATATGTATATGGGCGGCTTTCTCGAATTAATTTACCTGTTTGCACATTATAAGTTTGGATTCTGTCATTATTTGTCACCAGCAAATTTTTATCATCAATTGTGAAGCCTACACCGCTTGGCCGCTCCTCCTGATCGAAAAAATATTCTTTTAACCACTCACCCTTATATGCATCCCATAGAGAAACATTTATTGAATCAGTATAATAGTTACCTCGTGAAGAGCCTGGGTCATATATCATTCTTGATGCAATTGTAACGATATATTTTCCATTATGTGAAAATACTAAATTATGTATTTGCAGATTATCATCATATTGCAATGAATAAATGTTCTTCCCGCTTGCTGTCTCCCAGATATATGCTTTACCATCCTGAGATACTGATGCTGACAATTTATTTTGACCATTTGAACATATGTTTGAAACATGGCTGCCGTTAGTCGTTAATGTTTTAATCTCTTGTGCAACCTTCGTGTCCCATAAACATAGTTTATGAGATGAACAGTAAAAAGCTACATAGCTGCCGTTTTCAAATATTGCGGTTCGTTCTATTCTCGTATGTTCTGTGTTCAAACTTTGTGTTTCCAAAACACCACTCTCAATATCCCAAATACCAAGCCTTGAATTTTCTAAAACTGCAAGAATATATTTGCCATTATTAGAGATAGTCAATGGAGACCATATTGGGCCCAATATTGTTCTTAATAATAACCCATTATTTGCATCATATATTTTGATAAACCGGTTTTCACAGCAAGCCAATAGATATCGTCCATCTTTAGTCAAAGTAAATTCTCTTATTTCATTCTCTTTTGAAAATGATAAGGTTTTTATTTTTTTCCCGTTAAGAGTATATAATATGATTCCAGGAGTCACGGAGCTGCCCGATTGTTGTTTGTTTGAAAAAGCGATAACATTTCCAGACGCAGAGATTGATGAAATACTTCCTCTAAATTTGCTGAGAATCGTTCCTGAATTCTTATCATGAATAGTTGTCCCGTATCCACTAACAACTACAATATATTTATCATCACCTGTAAAATATGCATTCCATGTATACTCTTGTAAGTGGTGGATTTTATGTGTACCAATGCTTTCTTTTATATTCCAAATAATTACAAGTGAATCATCACCTGCAGACAATAATGAACCACCATCTTTTGACAAACTCAGGCTCCTTACTATGTTATGATGTCCAACGAAAGTAACTAAGATAGAATCTTTTTCAATATCCCAACATTTTATTTTTGCAGAATCAGCATAATAAATATTGTCACTATTAGTAGAAAATACGAATGGATAATTTCCATACCCAAGATGATTAGGAAGCATTTTTATTAGAGTTCCATTTTCTTTCGACCATAATTGTGCTCCAAGTGATGTAATTGATAAGATGTATTTGCCATTTGGTGACACTATTAATTTAAAGCAATCTCGTAATCCACCTTTAATCCAAGCCGTCATACTTCCTTTTTGGTCTTCGGCTTGGGAGTTATATTGGGGAATCGTTAAAAGAAGGGCAAACAATATTATCCTTGTTTTTTTCATAAACTGCGACCTAACGGACTGGAGCTCACCTGCGTGGTAACGTTCCAGCGTGCCGGATTATGTTTTTAAATTTAAAATCTACTTTCGTATTGTAAGTTGTAATTTGATAACTCTGCGCCAAAGGCGCATCCGCCTCTGGCGGAAACACTCAAAACTTGGGCGCGTCACCGGTTGCCGAGCCTGCCCCGTT
>JAQUOA010000208.1 GCA_028749215.1 Bacteroidota bacterium | reverse complement strand
ATGCTGTTCCGTTTTAGCAATTCCAGTGCTCCTTCTGTGCTCGACGAAGTAATCACATAACATTCTTCCTTCCTAAAAAACTCTCCAATAGCTGAAAGGATGTTCGGATCATCATCAACGACTAAAACGGTTTTTCCATGTTGCATGGCTGGTCTTTTTTCTTTTCTGTTATGGAAGATATCAAGTAGCGTGCCGAATCCGGCGATCAAACTGCATTGAAAAGATCGATTAAATTGAAGGGTTTTTCTTTTCGCCTTTGACCAAAGAAATGAAAGTGACAACAAATGCTTGGCACTGCGACAATTTTCACTTGACAGTGGCATGCAAAACGAATGCGAGGATTGGTAATGAAAAGAAGTGCGGCTAAATTCGGAATTGTTCAGCGAGAATTTTGTGTTTATTCATGAGCCGCTGAAAATTTTGACGAGTCATCTTAGATGCCCGCGCTGCTGCCGTAACATTACCGCGATACGTGGTGAGCAGGTTCGTGAGAAATTGCTTTTCAAATATTTTCAATACATGCTCACGCGACTTGCTAAAGATGGGGCTGATAATTGACAGATCCCGCATTCCAACAAGAGGTACGGTCATAACATTTTGCAGAGTGTCTGGAAGAATCACTCCTCCCATCGTGAGCATCACTGCTCGCTCAATAAGGTTTTCAAGCTCGCGGACGTTGCCGGGATATGAATAAGATTTGAGCAACACCATTGCCTCGTCCGAAAAACCTTTGACAGCTTTTTTGAATTGATCATTGTACTTCGACAAAAAATGATTTGCCAGAATTGGAATATCGTCCTTTCGTTCTCGGAGAGGAGGGACATGAATCATGACGACATTTAAGCGGTAAAAGAGATCTTCCCTGAAAATTCCTTTTTTCACATCCTTCTCAATGTCACTATTCGTTGCAGTGATGAATCGTGCCTCAACATGAATCGGGACGTTACCACCCAATCGCTCGAACTCCCGCTCTTGCAGGACGCGAAGAAGTTTCTGTTGAAGCTGAGGCGACAAGTTTCCAATCTCATCGAGGAATATCGTACCTTTGCCGGCAACTTCAAACTTCCCCAATTTGCGCTCGCCTGCACCGGTAAACGCACCCTTTTCGTACCCAAACAATTCGGATTCTAACAATGTATCAGGAAGGACGGTGCAGTTAATACCGATGAACGGCTCCTTAGCATTAGATGCATTGTTGTGAATTGCTCTGGCGACGAGTTCCTTTCCTGTCCCGCTCTCACCAACAATCAATATGGAAGTATGAGCAGGAGTTGCAGAAATCGATCCGATCAATTTATAGATTTCCTCTATCTGCGCATTTTTGCCGACAATCTGATACCGATCACCATTATTTGTTTTGATCAATGGGCCATCGTCTGACGGTACGTGTTGTCCCACGCTACTCGCAAGAGCTTTTTTTGCGACCGCACGGATTTTTTCCACGTCCAGCGGTTTGGTGAGATACTCAAACGCTCCGAGCTTCATTGCCTCGATGGCGGTTTGCATTGTGCCGTATCCGGTAATAACGATCACGGGGATTTTCCGGTTTACCTCTCTGATCCTCTTCAGCGCTTCCAGTCCGTCCATCTTCGGCATTGTAATATCCATGAAAATAATGTCGGGCCGGCCGCGATGCAATTGGTCTACGGCCTCTTCTCCATTGCAAGCCGTGAGATAGGCGTATCCGTCTTTCTTGAGAAATTCTTTAAATGCAAATAAGATTTTCTCATCGTCATCCACAACCAACACTCGCGGCGCTTTTTTTATCTTACGTTTCATGGTTCAATGGCAGATAGATGTTAAAAGATGTCCCTTGATTTTTTTTGCTTGCTACGGTAACAACTCCTCCGTGATTGTTGATCGTGCGCTTCAGCATCGGCAAACCGAGGCCGGTGCCGTACGTTTTCGTTGTGAAAAACGGGTCGAAGATGCGCAGCAATTGCGACGGATCGATGCCGCATCCGGTATCCTTAATGATGATGAGGCCGCATTCACTACCTCTTTTGAGCACCACTTCGTGTCCTATCGGATCTGCCTGATCCGACATTGTCTTTTGTGAAAACGCAAAATCGCGAAGTGTTTTGCGCAGTTGAACCCTTTTCGTCTCAACAGATATTTTTCCCGATGGTGTGGGAAAGGCTGAATGATCGATTTTAGGTACACCTTCAGTATCAATAGCTTGGGCGGCGTTGAGGAACGTGTTGATGAGAGCTTCTTTAAGATGAGACTCGTCGAGCATCATTTCAGGAAGCTCCTCATCAAAAATTTTTTTGACATCGATCAACCGTTTATCAATATGTAATAGTGCGAGCGTCAGACTGTCGTTAACGATCTTGTTCAAGGAGTGCGCCCGGAATTCCATCGGTTTCGGACGAGCAAAATTCAACAACTCATTCACGATCTGTTCCATGTGACTGATCGAATCGAGCGCGACAGCAAGCGATTGTTTCACTGGCCGACTGATCCGCTTCGTTTCGTGCCGCAACTGCAAGATCATTTTGATGGACGTGAGGGCGTTGCGAAATTCATGGGCGATAATTGCTGAGATCTCCCCTGCGGCAGCGAGCTTCTCCGTTCGAAGGAGCTGCTGTTCGATCCGCTTTTTTTTTGTCACGTCTGTAATGATTTCTAAAACCGACTCAACATTACCGTTATCGCTCATAGGAATAGCAACATGTTCTATAAATCGTTCCTCACCATGACTGTCGATGATTTGGTCAATATCACTTTCAACTTTCTTTGACCTCATAGCGCGCCTGCATACGCATTCCCAACTGAATCCATTTTTGTTAAAAAGCTCTGAGCAGTCCTTCCCTTTGATGTTGACAAGCGGTTGTTCGGTGATGCCTGAAAGTGCGGCGCTTGCACTCTGGATTTTGAAATCCTTACCGATCAAAACAACGGCACTCGGAATATGATCAAGAATTGTTTCCAACTTCGCCTTCTCTTCCGATAGTTCGATCGTCCGTTGTTCAACCATCTCTTCCAGTCTTGTTCTATGTGACTGGATTTCACGCTCATGAGACTCTAATGACGTTGCCATAGCATTAAACTGTTCGGCAAGGTCTTCAATCTCATCATGCGTTTCAACATCAATACGATAACTGTACGCGCCGCGTGAGATCACTTCAGCACCGCGCCGCAACTCTGCAATCGGTTTTGTGAACTGACGTGTGGCGAGCAATCCTAAACCAATGGCAGCGGTGAGGAATATTGCTAAGAAACCGGTAAACATCCACGCGGACGAACGCACCGATGCAAGAATTACATCCTTGGGCACACTTTCAATCACAAAATATGAAAGAGCAAAATTTGTTGTAGAACCTCCAGTTAAAGGTGATGACTCTGCAGAAAAGAGTGGTGCATAGGATACAATTTCATCGATACCTTCACTCGCATTCCCCACTTTGCCAGACAAGAATAGTTTGACAAGCGATGGAGGATAATCGTGCTGAAGGTTATCTTCTTGACGCGAAGCAAGAAGCTTATTCCAATCTTTCTTTTTCTCAGAGTGGTAGAGATAATATCCATCGCCACTGACAAGCGCAATCGTTCCCTGCACTGAGAGGTGCCGTTTGGATTCAATCACGTGAAAAAGATTGCGCGCGTAAACGTTCGCAATAAGGATACCAACGCGTCCGTGGACCCCCTCAAGCGGCATCGCAAAGCTGATGACAGGAACTCGTCGGTTTTTTTTATCAATAAGCTCCCCCGGCACAAATGCAATTTGGTCTTTGGAAAGATTTTGAATCAAAAGAAAATAGAATGGTTCCCGAGTGTCCCGCAATTCTGCTTTCTTCGCAATTCTGTAACCAGAGGAATCATTAGCCTCAACTCGAAGTAGTTCATCTCCATCATTATCGACGAGACGAAGTTGATAGTAAAAACCTTTCGTTTTAGCAAACGACTGAAGGTCGGAAGCAAGGTGTTGAAGAAGGCGATCGTTCCATCGGTGGGGAGACGGCTCAGTGCTTTGCAACAATTCTTTTAAGGGTGAAGAGTGGTGGATAACCCGTAAATCGCTCTCAATGTTCCCAAGAAAGTTTGCTGTGTTTTCCTTAATGGTCTGAACATCGTGAGTAAGATTCTCCAGTGCGATATCCTCCATGAGTTTGACATTTGAAAAAATACCGTGTAAACCAATAAGAATCACCGGCAGCACCGACAATCCTGTAAAAGCGATGATAAGCTTGCTGCGGATAGAAAGCCACGGCAACATTTTCTTGATTGAGAACATGGCAAATAATTAAATTGGACATACCAGATTGATCTGTTGCCAATAAGAAAATGCAATAAATGCAGAATTGCAAGTACCATGTGGTACGTATGCACAGCAGCTATCTTTATGTTGCACGCTACATCGTTTGAATTATCTCCTTCTTCGAATGATGAAAACTGATACTGATAAAATTTTTTTGGTACAAAGGGCTGCTTTTACAAGCCAACCAACAGACCATTTTATTTCTGCGGAATAAAAGTTTTATCAAACCGCAAAGATTTCTATATTTAAGTAAACAATTCAATTGAAAAATGGAAATAGAACAACGTTACGGCAAATTATTACATTATTTAACAGATTATATCTACACCGTTACAATCCGAGACGGCGTGGCGATCGATACGATCCATGGTCCGGGATGTGTATCTATTACTGGATATAGTTCTGACGATTATACCAAAGATCCAGAGCTTTGGTACAGAATGATTCATCCGAAAGATCGTGAGAAAGTTTTAGAACAAGCTCGTTTGGCGCTCATGGGGGAAGAACTTAATCCTATTCAACACCGCATTATTCACCGTGATGGTTCAATACGATGGATTAAAAATAAAATAGTCGTCACAAGAAATGAACATGGCCACCCGATTGCGTACGATGGATTGATCAACGATATCACCGAGCTGAAAAGAGCCGAAACATACGCTACCTTACGGAACCAACAATTGCGGCAAGCTGATAAAATGGCTTCTTTGGGAAC
>JAQUOA010000207.1 GCA_028749215.1 Bacteroidota bacterium | reverse complement strand
CGGGCAAGCTGGACAGAAGATTCATACCAATGACAATTAAAACAGAAAAGGCATTCTATCGAACGCCTTTTCTGTTTGAGTGCCCGGGACTGGACTTGAACCAGCACAGCCTTGCGGCCATAGGCTTCTGAGACCTACGTGTCTACCAATTTCACCACCCGGGCAATTACTCTACGAAAATACAAAGAAAGCATTCTCATTGCAAGACTGAATGCCGGAAAAAGAGCGTAACTTTTCGAACAAAACACCGTTTAGAAAGACAACCATGAGCAGAAAATGCTAAAAGGAGAGTACCAATGAAACCTACATCGATGATAAAAATTATTGTGTTTCTATTACTGGGGTGCCTGTTTGGCGGGAGTATGATTCTTTATTCAAACTCGCGCGGCCATGTGCGGAGCGGATTGACGGAGTATGGTGACAGCGGAACGTTATCAGGCGATGAACAAAACCGGCATTACGAAAAACAATTTTCCGCCAATGACAATGGAACACTTATTGTGAATGCGGATGCAGGGACAGTGTTGATTGAATCGTGGGATAAAAAAGAGGTCAGCATTATTGTTGATATTGACGGGAGTGACAGCAGGGTAGAAAAATATCGTGTCGAGTTTAAACAAGAAGGGGATAAGATCATTGTCACCGGCAAAATAAAGGACAACAGCTTTTTCAAATGGCATGTGGGCAATATTGATGCACGGTATAAAATTTTCACTCCCCAAAAGTTTTCTGCAGATATTAAGACTTCCGGCGGCAACGTGGGGATAAAAAATCTGACAGGAAAATTCGATGCGAATACCAGCGGGGGCAATATTCGAATTGAAAATATCGAAGGAGCATCGTACGTGTCTACCTCCGGCGGAGACATTGAAGCCAACGATATTATCGGAAATCTGGAAGCAGAAACTTCGGGCGGCAGTGTGCGAAGCGAAAATATCAAAGGAAATTTTAAGGGACATACATCCGGCGGTGATGTTGTCGTATCGCGGATTGACGGACAGGTCAAAGCAGGAACCTCCGGCGGCAGCATTAAAATTGAATTGAGCGGTGAAAACAAGGGAATTGATGTGGGAACCTCCGGCGGAGATATAGATATCTATTTAGGGAAAAATGTAACAGCCGATATAGATGCCGAAACGACCGGCGGTAATGTTGACTGTGATCTTCCGGTGACTGTAAGGGGAAAAGTAAAAGAGAGTGAGCTCCATGGTAAAATTAACGGCGGTGGAAATCCAATTAAAGCAGAAACTTCAGGCGGAAGCATCAGAATTAGTGTCCTGAAATAGTACTGAATGAATTTTAAGAAATAAAAAATCCTGCCTCGTGAAGCAGGATTTTTTATTTATCAAGGGTCATTCCCGCACGCTTTTGGCGGGAATCTATTCTATGGATGTCCGATAAAAACATTCGGGCATGACAAAATCTTCGCATGCTTGCTGCGAAGGTTTTTATTTAAAATAATCAGGAAATATTATCTTTTGCTGAAATTTGCCATCAAGATTCCAATAGCATCTTGTGCTGTCCGGTACGGCCTGCTTGATCCGATAAAATTTTGCATGAAAATTGAAAATGCCAGCATTTCACCTTCGGCAGTGCGCACATACCCTGACAGCGAACTGACGCCGCTGATGGTTCCTGTCTTTGCATGAAGATTGTTTTCTGCGCTTGTATGTTTCATTCGGTCTTCAAGAGTGCCATCAATACCTGCATTAGGAAGAGAATTAAAAAACAGGTTGAAGAGCTCTTTCTTTTTATACATTTCTTTAAGCAGTGTAATGTACATATCGGCGGTGACGAGATTGTAGTGTGAAACTCCCGAACCATCCACCATTAAGAATTTTGTTGTGTCGATTCCAAATGACGACATTGTTTGTTTTACCATTGAAATGCCATGTTCGGTCGTACCCGGCACACCGAATTTTTCTGCTCCGAGAATTTTTAAAGTATTTTCAGCCGAAAGATTGTCACTTTCTTTGTTTAAGAAAATGATCATCGAATCAATAGGCTGACTATGTTGAGCAATGGAGGTTGCGGTAGCTGGAATATTCGAAAATTGTATATTTCCCGAAATATCAATCTGCTGACGATTCAATTCTTCTTTTAGTAATGTGAGAAAGTATAATTCAGGATGACGGACAGAGACCAATTCCTTTCGTGATAGGGTATCAAGTTTTTTTGTTCCCTTGACGGTTACGATATTTATTTGTTCATCTAATTTTCTGGAAATCTCGAGAGTATTTGATGTATCGGTAACAGCCATGTTTTCCACCGTTACAAATTTTGTCGGCGGATCGGTATCTACAGCAACCGTGTCTCCAATTTTTTGGCCAGCATGCACATTTACCTGAACACAATTTCGGCTAATGGTTAATGGGGAATTGAATGCAGAATAGTCGGACGGTTCATCATCCCACATCCAGCCAACGCCCCACCGCTTCTCATCAAAGTAAGTGGTGTCGCCAACCAAGTTTCCCGAAATTTTATGAATCCCTAATTTTTTAATTTCAGAAACCAGCGGAACGAAATGCTGCGGCATAAAATCCGGATCACCGTAACCTTTCACATAAAGATTTCCGATCAAAACGCTGTCCCGAATCTCTCCATCGTACAATATCTTTGTGGGAATAGAAAAATTTCCCCCCAATACACACAACGCTGTTGAGGAGGTTAACAGTTTTAAATTTGAGGCAGGACGCATAAGTTTTTTTGAGTTGCGCTCATACAGAACTTCTCCGCTTTCCAACGACATAATTTTTATAGCGGCATCGGCGGCTGTGAAAATTGAATCCGTAAGAACCGAATCTACCTCCGCTCGGAATGTTTCAATTGGTGAACGTTGAAACGACAGAAAATTGGAACATCCAAGGAATTGGAGAGAGATAACCGATACGACAACAAAGAAACTTTTCATAATTGACCTTGATTGAATTGTGTGAAAAGTAAGCATAGTGGATGAAAAAGCAAAAGACTATTTGTGATGATTGCTCCGATTGAATTTTATTCATTCTTTGCTATATTAAATCGTATGGATAGTCTTGTTCTTGGGATAGAAACTTCGTGTGATGAAACTTCGGCGGCTGTGCTTTATAATGGAGCACTGCGTTCCAACGTCATTTCATCGCAGCTCGTTCATTCACAGTTCGGCGGTGTTGTTCCTGAATTGGCTTCTCGGGCGCACCAAAAATTAATCGTTCCGGTCGTGAACGAAGCATTAACGAATGCCGGTGTTGCGAAAGAGGAACTTTCGGTTATTGCTGCGGCTGTCGGCCCGGGTTTGATGGGGTCGCTGTTGGTGGGAGTGAATTTTGCAAAAGCGTTTGCGTACGGTTTGGGTATTCCGTTCGTCGCGGTCAATCACATGGAAGCCCATATCTATTCAAATTTCATTGACGATCCGACGCCGGATTTTCCGTTTTTGAATTTAACAGTGTCAGGCGGTCATACACAGCTTGTTCTTATGAAGAATGATTTTCAGTACGATGTTGTAGGTGAGACACGGGATGATGCCGCCGGTGAAGCATTCGATAAAGTTGCCAAGATGTTGGGACTCGGTTATCCGGGCGGTCCCCTTATTGACCGAATGGCAAAAACAGGTAATCCGAAAGCTTTTTCGTTTCCATGTTTAAACAGCAACGACGATTTTGATTTTAGTTTTAGCGGGGTAAAAACTTCAGTGCTGTATTATTTACGCGACCACAACTTGCGAAATACAAAGATTCCAAATTTACTGCTTGCCGATTTGTGTGCAAGTTTTCAATCATCCGTTGTAGATGTGCTCGTAAAAAAAACAATCCGAGCGGCAAAGAAATTTGGAGTGACTGATGTTGCTGTCGCCGGAGGAGTGTCCGCCAATTCCGGTTTAAGAGAGCTGATGGCAAAAAAAACCGAAGAATCAGGATTACGGCTCTTTATTCCAAAACTTGAATATTGTACCGACAATGGAGCGATGATTGCTGAAGTCGGATATAGAAAATATTCTCAAAAAATGTTTTCCTCAATACAAAGTACAGCGATCGCTAATTTAGAATTATAATTATCGTTAGATAATCTATCGTTGTTTTGAATCCATTAACGACAACCAAAAACATCTGTCTTTATTTAACCACGTGAATAGAATTTCCGAAACATTTCAAAAATTACAACAGCAAAAAAAACCGGCTATTGTTCCGTACGTCACACCGGAATTTCCGTTGAAAGGGACAACGGTTCCGCTTCTTCTTGCCTTGGAACGAGCAGGTGCCGCGATGATAGAAATTGGAATTCCGTTTTCCGATCCGCTGGCGGACGGGCCGACAATTCAACATTCATCTGAGATTGCGCTTCGCAATGGTGCCACAGTACTCCGCGTGCTGGAACTTGTAAAAGAAGCTCGAGCACAAACAGCCATTCCAATAATCTTAATGGGGTATTTCAATCCTATTCTCTATTTTGGCGTCGAAAAATTTTTAACAGAAGCACACCACAGCGGTGTTGACGGGTTGATCATTCCTGACCTGCCGCCTGAGGAGAGTAAAGAGTTTCGCGAGCTTTCAAAAAAATATGGTGTGAGCAATGTATTTCTGATTGCTCCAACATCGTCGGAGGAACGCATTCGAGTGATTGATGCTCTGTCGACTGATTTTACGTACTGTGTTTCTGTCACAGGCGTGACCGGCTCGCGGAGCTCATTTGGAAATCACTTCGATGAATTTTTACACCGCGTAAAGAGGAATACAAAAAAACCGTTCGTGGTCGGTTTCGGTATTAAAGGCAAAGAGCAGGTGACAATGATTTCGTCCATTGCCGACGGGGTTGTTGTCGGCTCGGCGTTGCTGCAGGCAATGGAAAACGCAACGTCAGTTGATGAAGCCGTTTCGCTTGGAAAAAACTTTCTTTCTTCATTGCAATAGATCACTTAACCTTACAACACTATGTCCTCTATTGATGATTGGCGTGATAAGATAGACGAGACAGATAAAAAACTCGTCCAGTTATTAAATGAGCGTGC
>JAQUOA010000206.1 GCA_028749215.1 Bacteroidota bacterium | reverse complement strand
GTAAGAGAAGTGAGTGAAAAAAAATTTAAGTTTTTTTGACCCCACCCTAACCCTCCCCTTGCAGGGGAGGGAATGAGCGCTTCTCCCCCTGAAAGGGGGAGACTGAGAGGGGGTTGCAAAGAAGAAATTCAAATAATCATTCTTCCTCTTCGCGCAGAGTCAGAATGACACGGAGAAATTAAAATATACGTCATGCTGACGAATGTCAGCATCTATTGATGCAAAGATGTCGAAACTCCGCCAGAGGCGGATGTGCCTTTGGCACAAAGTTCGGCATGACGAAGAAATAAAATTTTGAACAGAGAATCACAAAGAAAAAAATAAAATAGTTTTGACCCCAACCCTCCGCCGGAAGAGGAAGCACGGCGGACAAGTAACCCTCCCGTTTCAGGGGAGGGAATGAGCGTTTCTCCCCCTGCAAGGGGGGAGACTGAGAGGGGGTTGCAAAGTAGAAATTCAAACAATCATTCAATCAACACAATACCATGAACATCAACCTTAATCCCACAGACGTTTTTGAACCGCGCCACATCGGCCCTAATCCTGACGATACACAAAAAATGTTATCCGTGATCGGTGTTTCATCGCTCGACGAACTGATCGAGCAAACGGTGCCGCCGCACATCCGCTTAACACAGCCGATGAATATTGCGAAACCGATGAGCGAGTACGAAACCATCAATTACATTCGCTCCATCGCCGCGAAGAACAAAGTGTTTAAATCGTACATCGGTATGGGATACTACGGATCCATAACACCGCCGGTGATTCAACGAAATATTTTAGAGAACCCGGGATGGTACACGCAGTACACTCCGTACCAGGCAGAAATTTCGCAGGGACGGCTTGAAGCGCTGCTCAATTTTCAAACGATGATCATTGATCTGACCGCAATGCAAATTGCGAATGCATCACTGCTGGATGAAGGGACCGCGGCGGCTGAAGCGATGGCAATGATGCACACGCTTGACGGCGGAAAGCACGGCAATATCTTTTTTGTCTCGCAGGAATGTTTTCCGCAGACGATTGATCTGTTGAAGACACGAGCGACACCGCTCGGAATTGAACTGCAGATCGGCGATCACCGCACGGTAAAGTTTGATCAGAACATATTCGGCGCGCTCATCCAATATCCTGCCGGCGACGGTGCCGTTTACGACTACACAGAATTTATTACGCAGGCAAAATCAAACGGAACATTTGTAGCATTCGCCGCCGACATTCTTGCGCTCACGCTCTTAACTCCTCCGGGAGAACTTGGCGCCGATGTCGTAGTAGGAAGCGCGCAGAGGTTCGGTGTTCCGATGGGATATGGCGGACCGCACGCGGCATTTCTTGCAACGAAAGATGAATACAAACGCGCCATGCCCGGACGCATCATCGGTGTTTCGATTGACGCCAACGGAAACAGGGCATACCGCATGGCACTGCAAACACGCGAACAGCACATCCGCAGAGAAAAAGCAACAAGCAATATCTGCACGGCGCAGGTGCTGTTAGCCATTATGGCGAGTATGTACGGCGTCTACCACGGTCCGAATGGCTTGAAGAAAATTGCGAGCCGCATTCACGGCTTGGCGCAAGTGATCGACCGCGGAATGAAGAAGCTGGAACTCCGTCAATTGAATGAAACATATTTTGATACGCTGAAAATTGAGACCGGAAAACTGACCGAAGCGGTCATTTCAAAAGCGCGCAGTGCGCAGATGAACTTCCGTGCGATTGATGAGAACACCGTGGGGATTTCCGTGGATGAAACAACATCGCTGAAAGATGTGGAGACGATCCTGAGCATCTTTGCATCGGCAAAGAGCAAAGTAGTCTCGGCGGCGGACATTGCAAAAAATATTCAGCTTGAGTGGAACAAAAAATTTGTCCGCACCAGTAATTTTATGCTTCATCCTGTCTTCAATTCACATCACTCCGAACACGAAATGCTTCGATACATGCACCTGCTCGAATCGAAAGATCTCTCACTCAATTTTTCCATGATCCCGCTTGGTTCGTGCACGATGAAATTGAATGCGACCACCGAAATGCTTCCCGTAACAATGCCGGAATTCGGCGCACTGCATCCGTTTGCACCGAAAGAACAGACGCTTGGTTACACGCAAATTTTTGAAGAACTCTCCTCCGACCTGAAAGAGATTACCGGATTTGCAGGAGTATCCTTACAGCCGAACGCAGGAGCGCAGGGGGAATATACAGGGTTGATGGTGATTCGAGAATACTTCAAGAACAAAAAAGAGACGCATCGCACGGTGGCACTCATCCCTTCATCGGCGCACGGAACAAATCCGGCGAGCGCGGTGATGGCAGGAATGCACGTGGTTGTGGTGCGGTGCGACGATCACGGAAACATTGACGTTGCCGATTTGAAAGCGAAAGCGGAAGAGCACAAAGCGAATCTTGCATGCCTCATGGTCACCTATCCGTCAACGCACGGCGTGTTTGAAGAGAACATTCAGGAGATGTGCCAGATCGTTCACAAAAACGGCGGGCAGGTGTACATGGACGGCGCCAACATGAATGCGCAAGTCGGTTTAACATCACCCGCGCGTATCGGTGCGGATGTGTGCCATCTTAATTTGCATAAGACGTTCAGCATTCCGCACGGCGGTGGTGGTCCGGGGATGGGGCCGATTTGCGTAGCGGAACATCTTGTTCCATTTTTACCCGGACATGCCGTTGTCGAAATCAATCATGAGCATGCGATGACTGCTGTTTCATCTGCGCCATGGGGAAGTGCCAGCGTGTTGTTGATCTCCTATGCGTACATTAAAATGATGGGAGCCGACGGATTGACGAATGCAACCAAGTACGCAATTTTGAATGCGAACTACATCAAATCACGCCTCGAAAAATCGTTCGACATTTTGTACGTAGGGAAGGACGGACGATGCGCTCACGAAATGATTGTTGACATGCGGAAATTCAAATCGTCCGCTCATGTTGAAGTGGAAGATATTGCCAAGCGGCTGATGGATTACGGATTCCATGCGCCGACCGTGTCGTTTCCTGTTGCGGGCACCATCATGATCGAACCGACGGAAAGCGAACCGAAAGGAGAACTCGATCGTTTCTGCGATGCACTGTTTCACATCCAAAAAGAGATTGAAGAGATTGAAAAGGGAACATATCCACAGGATGATAATGTTCTGAAGAATGCGCCGCACACCGCACAATCGGTGATCGGCGATGAGTGGAAGCATTCGTACTCGCGCGAGAAGGCGGCGTACCCTGTTGCGTGGGTAAAGGCAAATAAATTCTGGCCCAGCGTGGGACGAATTAACAATACGTACGGCGACAGGCAATTAATTTGCACCTGCCCGCCGATTGAGAGTTACGCGGAAGAGAAAGCGTAACCACAGAGGCACAGAGACACAGAGGATTTAAATGGACTATAGACCAATAGATCCTGCGCTAAACAAAATCAGCGGAATGATTGTTGATGCAGCATATCAAGTTCATTCAAGTCTCGGTGCAGGGCTTTTGGAGTCTGTGTATCAGAAGTGCATGCTTGTGGAACTTGGCGAACGGAAGTTACACGTTCAAAGAGAATTGGCCTTGCCTATTAAATACAAAGGGCATGATGTTGATGCAAATTTAAGGCTCGATATGTTGGTTGAAAATCAAATAGTTGTGGAATTAAAAGCTGTCGAGGAGTTATTACCCGTGCACGAAGCACAATTGATGACGTATCTTAAACTTTCCGGTAAAAGGATTGGTTTGCTCATAAATTTTAATGTTCCTGTAATCAAAAAAGGAATCAAGAGAATAATTTTATAAAGTTCTCTGTGCCTTCGTGTCTCTGTGTTTAAAATTATGCTGACGAAAGATAACGAACTAAAAGAATTACTGACAAAAACCAAGACCATCGCCGTGGTCGGTGCATCGCCGAAACCGTGGCGGGACAGCGGAGCGATTGCAGAATATTTGTTGAAGCAAGGCTACATGGTATATCCCGTCAATCCGAACTACCCGGAAATTTTGAGAATGAAATGTTATCCCGACTTGAAAAGTATTCCTGTGAAGATCGATCTCGTCGATATTTTCCGCAATCCCGACGACGTGGAGCCGGTGATTGAAGAAGCAATTGCGGTGAAAGCAAAAGCAGTTTGGATGCAGCTTGGCGTTATCAATCAACCGGCTGCAGCAAAAGCGGAAAAAGCTGGGCTTGGTGTTGTGATGAACCGATGCATTGCTGTTGAACATAGAGCGCTGATGCGGTAGAGTCGTAAAAAGTATGCTGCATTCAAGGCAGAACGTCTGTTCTGCCTTTTTGATTTTATGTATATTCAATCAATGAAAAGTTACTTCCTCACTTTATTTTTTCTACTGCCCGTGTACGGTTCGGCACAGCAAAGTGCTGCACTAAAATTCGATTTTCCTGATTCGACCTTGATTCTCTCTAAGGTGATATGCCTCGGCAACAATCTCACCAAACAGTACGTCATTGAAAACGAGATGTCTCTAAAGCCAGGCGACTTAATTACCTATAAAGCGGTAGCATACGACGTTGATCGCATATACAGCCTTCGTCTGTTCACGAAAGTAAATGTCTTTGTCCTGCCGGATTCCGTAAATACCGCAACACTTATCATTACAGTGCACGAGCGATGGTACTTTTATCCTTACCCGTTGTTTGGATTTAAGGATAGAGACTTTTCCAAAATTTATTATGGAGCCGGCCTCATCCACAATAATTTTGACGGCCGCAACGTTCGTGTGAACGGTCAATTTGCGCTTGGATATGATCCTTTTGTCTCGCTGGGATATAATGATCCATTGTTTTACATGAAGCGGAGAATATTTTTTTCTACGCAGGTCTATTATACAGAACAGCGGAATCGTTCACTTGTATCGATCGGCAGCAGCACAAATTTTGATGAGAGGCGGTGGGGCGGCTCTCTTTCGATCGGCAAGCGATATACCAATTTTACCAGCATCACTACAACGCTTGAATATCTTAACTTAAATGTTTCCGACAATAAGG
>JAQUOA010000205.1 GCA_028749215.1 Bacteroidota bacterium | reverse complement strand
CAGAAATTTCTGCCGTCCTTTCGGAATTTCACGGCAAGCCGGCAATTGAAGTTATTGTCGTTGATATTACCGAACGAAAAACAAAAGATGAAAAATTGCGCGAGCAGGCGAATCTTTTGGATCAAGCACATGATTCGATCATCGTTCGTGATCTTGATGATGCCGTGCTCTACATTAATAAAGCGACCGAAGAAATGTACGGATGGTCGTTTGATGAGGTGAAGGGAAAAGACATCAAACCGTTTGTGTATGATGAAAAAACAATGGGACAGTTTTTATCAGCCAAAGCCATTACGGTAGAAAAAGGAGAATGGATCGGTGAAATTATTCACCGCACAAAGTCCGGAAAAGAATTAACGTTGAATTCTCGATGGGCGTTGATGCGGGATGATAAAGGCATGCCACGTTCTATCCTGGTCATCAATACCGATATCACCGAAAATAAAATGATGGAGAAGCAGGTTCTTCGGATGCAGAGGATGGAAAGTATCGGTATGCTCGCCGGAGGTATTGCGCATGATCTGAATAATGTCCTCGGGCCCGTGCTCTTGTCCATCGAAGTCTTGAGCAAAAAATTAACCGATAAGCAAAGTGAAATGATCTTTAATGCACTCCGGTCGTCGGTAAAACGGGGCGCTGAAATTGTAAAACAAGTGCTCACATTTTCCCGCGGTTTGAAAAGCGATATTCTGCCTATTAAAGTAAAGCATCTCACCAATGAAATTGAATCGATCGTTCGGGAAACCTTCCCGCGTTCAATCAGAGTTGATTCTGACATCCCCAAAACGTTATGGTCGATCATGGGAAATCCGACACAGCTTCATCAAGTGCTTCTCAATTTGGTGGTGAATGCACGGGATGCTATGCCCGACGGCGGAGTCATTACCATGAGAGCGGATAATGTTGTGTACGACAAACTGGATATGCATTCGCACCCGGACTGCCGGCTGGGAAAATATGTTGTCCTGGAAATTAAAGACACCGGGATGGGAATACCGAAAGACATTACCGAGAAAATTTTTGACCCATTTTTTACGACGAAAGAGCAGGAAAAAGGAACCGGGCTGGGGCTTTCGACGGCGCGGAGTATCATTAAAAGCCACGGAGGGTTTATCGCGGTGCAGTCTGTTGAAGGAGCGGGCACAACTTTTACCATCGCCATTCCCGCGCTTGAACAGGAAATTACGGCGGATGGAAATCTCCCGCCAAAAAACATTCATCATGGAAACGGCGAGCTTGTTTTGGTCGTGGACGATGAATTATCCATCTTACAAATTACACAGGAAACGCTTGAGGCATTCGGTTACACTGTTATTACGGCGCGTGACGGAACCGAAGCCATTGCTCAGTATGTACAGCATCAACATCTCTGCACCGCTGTCATCACCGATATTATGATGCCGGTGATGGATGGCATTGCCACGGCGCGCGCGCTTCTAAAGATAGAGCCAAAGGTAAAAATTATCGTTACCAGCGGTATGGATGTTCAGAGACAAATCATTGAATTGAAAATGCTCGGCATCGAATCATTCCTAGATAAACCTTTCTCTGCTGAACAATTGCTGGCAATGCTGTACGATCTTTTACACGGAGATGTGAAGACGGCAAGTTGAAAGTATTGAGTAACGGACTGAACCCGAAAAATAAAATTTTACCACAAAGGCTCGAAGACGCGAAGATTGGAAATGAAAACGTTGAACATCTCGGTAACTTTTGAAAAGAATTTTCCGTGATTCTCCGTGACTCTGTGTCTCTGTGGTTGAAATTTATTTATATAACATGAGAGGGTATTATCCCGACACTTTATTGATCATTCTCAATTGCATTTCCACAATTCTCTCCATACCTTCTTCTCAACAAATTTTGGAGCGATCATGAAACAGTTTCTGTTTTTTGCCCTCATTATGTCCCAGCTTTTTGCTCAATATATGGATAAACCAAAACAAACAACGAGTATGGAAAGAAAATACACAATAGAAAAAATTCAAATGGGCGATGTCGGACCGGTCCGCATTGTTCAATTGTATGCCGATGGCTTCGAGAAGCTTTCGCTGAAGGAAAAAATCTTCACCTATTATTTATGTCAGGCGGCCATTGCCGCACGTGATATTGCCATCGATCAGCGCCACCACAGCGCTTTGGAAGTTCGCGATCTCATCGAAGCGGTCTATACACATCCGCAGGAAATTGAGAAAAAAGTGTACGACCAGATTGCTCTCTACACAAAATTATTTTGGGTAAACAATTCGCAGTACGACAATATCACTTCCCGAAAATTTGTAATGCCCTGTTCGTTTGAAGAATTTTCTTCCGCCGTGAAGAGTGCCGTGAAGAACGGCGCACAAATTTCACTTCGTGCCGGTGAATCGCTCGATCAGAAGCTGGCGCGATTGAAACCGTTTATGTTCGATGCGAAGTTTGAATCTGTTCAGACAAACAAAACTCCCGGCGAAGATATGATTGCGGCAAGCGCCAATAATCTGTATGACGGAACAACGTTTGCTGAAGTTGATGCTTGGGCCAAAGCCGGCCATGAAAAGAACGGCCTCAATTCTAAAGTGGTAAAAGAGAACGGACAGTTAACGGAGAAAGTGTACCGCGCAGGAAATAAACATCTCGGCGGAACCGTTGCTCCCGGTATGTATGCCGAAGATTTGCAGTCGGCAATTTTGTATCTGGCAAAAGCAAAAGAGTACGCAGGCAACCCACAGCAGGCGCAGAATTTGGATAAGCTGATCAAATTTTATCAAACAGGTGATTTGAATGATTGGCGCGAGTATAACATCGGATGGGTGAAGGAAACAGAATCAAAGATAGATATGATTCACGGATTCATTGAAGTCTATCTTGATGCACGCGGTGCAAAGGGACAGTACGAATCGGTGATTGATTTTGCCAATCCGGAATTGACGGAGTTATTTCAAAAGGTCGGCTCCAACGCACAGTACTTTGAAGACCGCATGCCGTGGGCTGAACAGTACAAAAAGAAAGATGTGAAGCCGTTGAAGTACACGGTCATCAATGTTGTTGTGGAGACAGGCGATGCCGGTCCGGTGAGCGCCATCGGCATCAATCTTCCGAACGAACAAGATGTGCGTGAACAGTACGGAAGTAAATCTGTGACGCTCTATAACATCGTCGACGCGTACGACAAAACAGGGGGCAAAGACATCCTGAAAGAATTTGCGTACGATCAAAAAGAAATTGAGATGGCGGAAAAGTACGGCAGTCTTGCAGACAACATGCACACCGCGCTTCACGAAGTGCTCGGCCATGCGTCGGGAAAAGTTTCGCCGAACCTGAAGACCGAACCGCAGGCAGCGCTGCCGGGATATTATTCCACGCTTGAAGAAGCGCGCGCTGACCTTGTGGCGATGTGGCATATCTGGGATCAGAAATTAGTCGAAGCCGGATTGGTTCCGAATACGGCGGATGTGGTGAAAGCGATGTACGACAAGGAAGTGCGCAACGCGGGTATGGTGCAGCTGCAGCGCGTGCCGAAAGGGCACAGCCAGTTGGAAGAAGACCACATGAAAAACCGCCAGCTGATTGTGCACTGGCTCTGGAAAAATGCCGACTGCATTGAGCGCCTGCAAAAAGAGGGGAAGACGTATTTCCGTGTGACGAGTTATGAAAAAATGCGCGTCGGTGTCGGCAAATTATTGACAGAGATTCAACGCATAAAATCGGAAGGTGATCTTCCAGCCATTAAAGCTCTTGTGGATGCATACGGATTGAAGATTGATACCGCGTTGCGCGATGAAGTGCTGGCGCGTATGGAAAAACTTGACCGCGCCGTGTACACCGGATTTGTTATGCCGAAACTTGAACCGGTGAACGATGCGCAGGGCGCCATTACCGATGTGAACGTTACCTACCCGCTCGATTTGGCAAAGCAAATGCTTGAGTACTCAGCATTTGTAAAGGCAGAAAAAGAGAAAGCACGAAAAGTTTTGAAATAGATTTGCTGAAGGCGGGCACTTCTGAAGTGTCCGCCTTCTTTTTTGTTAAAACATACATTGATAGGTCCGCATGGGAGGAAGACGAAGTATTCTTTGGATTGGAGTATTTCAATGGATAAAATAAAGAAGATAATCGATTTTCATCTTTCTGAAGTCAAAACAGTATCAGACGTGGCAGCTCTGCTTAATGTACCTTTGGAGACACTAAGGAAAAAATTTTTTAGAGAAGAAAAAATTCATCTCTGTGACTATGTCATACAACGTAAGGTTCAGTTGATGAGAGAATGTTTAATTATCGACGATGAACCTTGTTATCTTATTTGTTATACAGTGGGTTTACGGGAAGATACGGGAGCGAAAATTTTTAAAAAAAATACTGGCATGACAATGCAAGAGTTTCGAGAAAAATATAAAAAAGATTATGAACTGCTTAAAAATAACCCTTCACAGAAACAACGATTGTGCATGATCCTTGCCGAAGCTTTTTGTTTAGAACAAAATTTGGCTAAAATGTCGGAAGATAGTATCAAACAGGATTCATCAATACAACACGACATCTGCTCGCCTACCATTAAAAACTCCTGATGTCGAAACAAAACCAAAACCTCCGTAAACGCTAAATCGGCTTCCTAAAAAATATCCTGCAGATCTAAAGGATAATCCGCGCAAAAAAAAGTCTAAGATTACACGACCGTCAAATTAGTGTATTAGACAAGGAGCGATTTCATAAGGTTGACCGTTAACGGCAACCGCTATAGGCAATGCAATTTTGTTGACAAGAAGATGGTAACTGTTTTACATTTGTAAAGATAGATTCGCCCGTGTTATCTGCAAATGGTTATTTATCAAAGGTGCGTAATAAACCTTATGAATAAGTTACCTACCAACGAAATCCATAGCCAGAAGCAATTTGCCTTGCTTATTCTCATTGCTCTTATTCTCATATGTATTAGTTAGAATATCATCTGACACATTATTAACTTACTCCAATAGGAGGTGTCAGATGACCCAAAATCAAAAGATCATCAAAAACAAAGTCGGGCTGCTTAATTTAGCTCAAACACTCGGAAG
>JAQUOA010000204.1 GCA_028749215.1 Bacteroidota bacterium | reverse complement strand
CCGGTGTATTTATTATGGGTGAAGAAGTCGCTCAGTATAACGGCGCCTACAAAGTAACGCAAGGTTTGTGGAAAAGATTTGGCGACAAACGCGTTATCGACACGCCGATTACCGAAGCAGGTTTTGCCGGTATCGGTATCGGAGCTGCGATGGCAGGCATCGGCGTTCGCCCAATTGTAGAAATGATGACGTGGAATTTTGCAATTCTAGCATTCGATCAAATTATTAACCACGCCGCTAAAGCTCGGTACATGTCCGCGGGACAATTTAAAGTTCCGATAGTTTTTCGCGGACCTAATGGACCGGCGCACATGCTTGGTGCGCAGCATTCGCAAGCTCTTGAATCGATGATGGCTCATGTCCCGGGTCTGATTGTAATGACACCTTCCACACCGTACGATGCAAAGGGAATGTTGAAGACAGCAATTCGCGATGACAATCCAGTAATTTTTATGGAAAGCGAATTGATGTACGGGCAAAAAGGCGAAGTACCTGAAGGAGAATATCTTATTCCTGTCGGCAAGGGTGATATCAAACGTGAAGGAACAGATGTAACTATTATCGCATGGACGAAAATGGTTGCTGTTGCAATGAAAGCTGCTTCCGAATTAGAAAAAGAAGGAATCAGCTGCGAAATGCTTGATCCGCGAACGCTTCGTCCGTTGGATGATGAATTGATTCTTGAATCTGTCAAGAAAACGAATCGTGTCGTCATTGTTGAAGACTCATGGCCGTTTGCCAGCGTCGGAACCGAAATTGCATACCGCATTCATACTCAAGCATTTGATCATCTTGATGCACCGATTGAAAAAATAAACAGCGCGGATATTCCAATGCCGTACGCTGAAAATTTGGAACATGAGGCACTGCCAAGCCCAGAAAAAGTGATTGCTGCAGTGAAACGTGTTTTGTATCGATAAAAATATTTGAACAAGGGAAAGTTTGTTATGGCAACAAAAATGTTAATGCCGAAATTAAGCGACACCATGGATGAAGGAATCATCCTTAAGTGGAGAAAAAAAGAGGGTGAAACAATTAAGCAAGGAGATATTCTTGCCGATATTCAGTCTGATAAAGCTGATATGGAGCAGGAGTCGTATGAGTCAGGTGTCATTTTGAAGTTGTATGCAAAAGAAGGTGAAGGGGTAAAAGTCGGAGCTCCGCTTGCTATTATTGGAAAAGCGGGCGAAGATATTTCATCATTGCTTGTTGAAACACATGTGCCTTCTCCAGTACAACAAGAGAAGTCTGTTACCGCGTCGGAACCTGTGGCTGTTCCGCAAGTCGCAATTGTCCCGCCATCCGCACCGATTGTGATTCAAAATGATATACGATTGAAAGTATCACCGTTGGCAAAAAAAATTGCAGGTGAGAATAATGTCGATTTGAATTCGCTGGTTGGCTCAGGTCCGCAGGGTAGAATTGTGAAAGCCGATGTTCAGTCCATGATCGGCAAATCACCATTGCTGAAGAAGAAAGTTTTTGCTCCGGTTCAACCAAAAGAAATTCCGCTTTCAATGATGCGCAAGACAATTGCAAAACGGTTGGTGGAAAGCAAATCAACGATTCCTCATTTCTACCTGACGACAGAAATAAATATGAAACGTGCGATAGATTTCCGGTCGTCTCTTAATGAAGTAACGGGCACAAAAATTAGTTACAACGACATCGTTATGAAAGCGGTAGCTCTTGCACTTCGGGAAAATCCGAAAGCGAACAGTTCGTTTGCAGGAGATAAAATTATTCAACACGGTCGAGTTGATGTGAGCGTTGCCGTTGCTATTGATGAAGGTCTCATCACACCGGTCATACGCAACACCGATGCAAAAAGTCTAAGTGAAATTTCTGGCGAAACGAAAGAATTGGCGCAGCGTGCACGAGAAGGGAAATTAAAACCGGAAGAATTTTCAAACGGAACATTTACCGTGAGCAACCTCGGCATGTTTGATATTGAAAATTTTGCGGCCATTATTAATCCGCCTGAAGGAGCAATTTTAGCTGTAGGAACAATTGTTGAAAAACCCGTCGTTGAAAATAGTCAGGTTGTGGTTGGGCATACACTCAAAGTGACATTGTCATGCGATCATCGAGTCATTGACGGGGCTGTCGGTGCGCAATTCTTACAATCATTTAAGAAGATTATGGAAAATCCCGTTATGCTTGTGCTGTAAACTTTCTTACGGCTGAACCTTGCATTTATAGAGGAATTCCGCTATATTTATAAACTAAAGTTGCAATTTTTATTTTATTTTTTGATGAGGAGATACAATCGTGGCTTTTGGAGATCGAAGCACACATTTCTTTCGGGAATCGGACCTGGCACAGAAATGGTTTCTTGTTGACGCCAACGGAAAAACCCTTGGACGCGTTGCATCGCAAGTTGCACGCCTTCTTCGCGGAAAACACAAACCCCAATTTACCCCGAACTCTGACATGGGCGATTTTGTCATTGTCGTGAATGCAGAAAAAATTAAGGTAACCGGCAAGCGAACGGAAATGAAAGAGTATTTTCATTATACGGGTTATCCCGGCGGAGATGTGTTTGAGAAATTTAAAGATGTGATTAAAAATCATCCTGAACGTGTGATAGAGTACGCGGTGAAGGGAATGATTCCTCACAACAAACTTGGACGCCGTATTATTAAAAAATTAAAAGTGTATGCCGGTGGAGACCATCCGCACGCAGCACAAAAACCAGAAACGCTAGACATTAACTAAACGAGAAGAACGTACATGCATCAAGCACATCATACTATCGGTCGCCGGAAAACTTCAGTGGCGCGTGTTTATCTAAAAAACGGCTCAGGAAAGATTTCTGTGAACGATAATGCTTTCGAAAAATATTTTGCACTGGAAACTCACCGCACGCAAATCAACAAGCCATTTGAAGTTACCGATACACTGGGGAAGTACGATGTATCGGTGAATGTTGAAGGCGGCGGAGTATCGGGACAAGCCGGTGCTGTCACGCTTGGAATTGCGCGCGCGCTCGTTGAAATCAATGAAGAAAATCGCCCCGTCCTTCGCAAACACGGCCTCATGACGAGAGATCCCCGTATGGTTGAACGTAAGAAGTACGGACAGAAGAAAGCACGTAAGAGATTCCAATTCTCGAAACGATAAAAGTTTTATTTATTCATCAAGCATACTTTCTGATCAGCACAGCGGTGTTCCAAATAGTTCGGAATTCTGGGCTGAAGTGAAGGAAGTAGAAGTCTTAAACCAAAACAAAGGAACATTATGCCTCGTGTAGAACTCGCTGAATTACTTTCAGCCGGTGCCCACTTTGGTCACCTTACCCGCCGTTGGAATCCCAAAATGAAGCCATATATTTTTATGGAACGCAATGGGATTCATATCATCGATCTTAAAAAAACTCAACAGCTTCTTGAAGAAGCTGGCAATGCTATTGCGAATCTTGTCGCCGAAGGGAAGAAAATTCTTTTTGTCGGGACGAAAAAGCAGGCAAAAGAAGTCATTGAAGCAGAAGCTAAACGTGCCGGTCATTATTATATCTGTGACCGTTGGCTTGGCGGAGCGTTGACAAACTTTACCACGATTCGAAAGAGCGTGAAACGCTTGACCAACATCGAAAAGATGGAGACTGACGGGACATTCGATAAGATCACCAAGAAAGAAACGCTCTTCTTGACCCGTGAAAAAGAAAAATTGCAGAAAACACTATCTGGAGTTGTGGAAATGACACGGCTTCCTGGTGCACTGTTTGTTGTTGATGTAAAGAAGGAATCGATTGCAGTAAAAGAAGCAAACCGGCTCGGTATTCCGGTGTTTGCTATTGTTGACACGAACTGTGATCCTGATGGTGTTGATTACATTATTCCGGCAAACGATGATGCGCTCAAATCAGTTCAATTAATTGCCAAAGCGGTGACCGATGCTATTGTGGAAGGGAATGCACGCAAAGTAGAAACTGCGCCTGCCGCTGAAGAAGCAGAAAAACAAGAGAAGACAGAAAAATCAGACCGTCGAGATCGTCGTCCTCGCCGACATCAGGAAGACAAAAAATAATATGGTTATTACAAGTGAAATGGTAAAACAACTGCGCGACAAAACAGGCGCAGGAATGATGGATTGTAAAAAAGCACTTGATGAAGCAAATGGAAATATGGATTTAGCCATCGAAGTGCTTCGCAAGAAGGGTGCTGCGACCGCTGCAAAACGTGCGGATAAAACTGCGAACGAAGGAATTATTGTTGCCAAAATTTCAAACGATGCGAAGCGTGGAATTATCGTTGAAGTCAATTGTGAAACAGATTTTGTGGCACGCGGAAATGATTTCGTCGAATTTGCAAATTCTGTTGCCCACATAGCATTCGAGAAATCTCCTGCGAATGTTGCTGCGTTACTTGCTCTTTCGCATCCAAGCGGAAAGACAGTTGCCGACGCACTCAATGACTTAGTCGGGAAGATCGGCGAACGGACAGAAATTAAGCGTTTTTCAATCATCTCGTCACCAAATGGAATTGTCGAATCCTATGTTCACATGGGAAGCAAGCTTGGTGTGTTGGTGGAGCTCGGTGCAGAATTTAATCCTGTCAACAAAACCCTTGCACGCGACATCGCAATGCAGGTCGCGGCAATGAATCCGAATGTTGTTGCACGAGAGAATGTCGGGAAAGAGGTTGTTGAGAAAGAAATAGAAATTTATCGCCAGCAGGCAAAGAACGAAGGGAAGCCCGATCACATTGCCGACAAGATAGCCCAGGGACGTTTAGAAAAATATTATCAGGAAGTAGTTTTGTTGGAACAAAGTTTCATTAAAGATGCAGGCAAAGCAATCCGGGAATTACTGAATGCAGGTATTACGATTAAACAATTTATTCGGTACCAACTTGGTGAATCTGCAAATTAATCTTGGAAAGGTCTCTTGTGAGACCTTTCTTTTTATGTAGAGGAATTTTTCTATGTCAACTCCGAAATATCGACGGATCTTATTGAAGTTAAGCGGTGAAGCCTTGATGGGTAATCTTGACTTTGGCATCGACTCCAAAATTTTGAGCCAGTATGCTGAAGAG
>JAQUOA010000203.1 GCA_028749215.1 Bacteroidota bacterium | reverse complement strand
CTTTAGTTCTTAATCCTTATGGAATTGCCGCTCCGTTAATGGAAAAACTATATCCTTTAATTTTACGAAGCAAGCATTTGTGCATCTTATTAAATACGCGTCAAGCGGGCGCAGAAATGCTACCTCCATTAACAAAAGTTCTTCTTGAGAATAAACAATGGTCTGTAATTGAGACCAGTTTAGATGAAACCGGTCTGATCGTTTTGAGTTGTAAAGATGAGGATAAACCAGCTTTACCAAAGAAGCGAACTTTAGCACCTACCTTTTTGAAAGCAGTTGTACGGCATATAGCGACAGGAATGCACCATGTTGACAAGGATACTTTACAGCGGCGATTGGAACAATGTTCTATTTGCCCCTTACGAGTTGAAAATAGATGCGCTTTGTGCGGGTGTTATTTGGTTGAAGGAATTGGCGGAATTGGAAAAGCCGAATGGGCAGATCAAGAATGTCCGTTGCACTTGTGGGAAAATGTCAATGGAACATGAATCTGAGCCGACACGACGGAACGTTCCCTTAACAAAAAAACAATGTATTTTATTGCGGGATCAATGGAAAAACAATAATGATAAAAAAGCATTAGAAACACTTTTTAACGCCCATGTCGGGATTGCCTATCAGATCGTAGATCAGATGGGATATAAACATCTACGGGAAGATTTATGTTCTGAGGCAAGGATCGTTGTATTGCAAGCCATTGAACTTTGGAATCCAAATAGGGGTCGGCTATCAACACTTTTAACAATTATGACGCGTCAAAAATTGACGCGGTTTTTGTTGGATAATGTCAAGCAGATTAGAATTCCGTTAGATGCGCAATATTTCTACAACCGTAATAACGGAAAAGAGAATCAGTTAAACGGGCGGGAGCGCTGCAAATATAATCAATTACAAGCAATTCACGGAATTCGGCGGCTTTCCAATAAAGCGGCCTTTATCCAACAGGTGTTCGCAAGAGACGAACTTGAAGCAGTTGAATATTACAAGCAAATTCAAGATGTTCTATATAGAGTAGAGCTTCTCGATGACTTCGAGAAAAATCTAATAAAATCTTATTTTGGAATCGAATGTCCTAAAAAAACAATGCGGCAATTGGGGCTAGAAAACGGTATTAGCTCGCACAGTATATCAAAAAAAATCCATCGCATTTTAAATGTTTTAAAAGCGATGGGAAATTGTCGTTGGTGTAATAAAGAGTTTACACCAACGAAGGAATATCAGTTTTTTTGTTCTCAAAAATGTGAAGACTTGCAACGCTCAATGTATCGTATTCGCATTAACACTTGTAAGATTTGCAAGCGTCTTTTCGTTGCGTCTAAACGTTTTCGACGATATTGTTCGAGACAGTGTGCTTATCATAATCGGCTACTTCAGAATCGGTTGAAAGCACATTTGAATTAGCTTCCTCTTCTTCCTTTTTTGCGCGATTTTGATAAACAAACTGATCCCGGAGAATAACAACATCCTTTGGAGCATCAAAACCCAAAGTAACTTCATTGGTTTTCGGGTTGTAGTCCAAAACAGTAATCCGGATTTGATCCGATGTATCCGGGTTTAAAAAAACACGTCGTTTAATTTTGATGTGCAATTTTAGCATGATCCATCTCCATGAGGTAATTGCCTAAGTTCTTTAATATTATATTAAAGAACGGGCAATATCAGGCGTAAAATTGGTAGTTAGACAAGGTTTCTTTTTTGGGTGAAAAGGCACCCATTCGCTTAATAGCGATAAACCAAATGTTATGATTTCCAAAATCGTGAATCAAGATGCGACCAGTACAACTGTACGAATTTGTGACGAAGATCGTAAAAAGCTCGATACGCCCCAGATAAAATCCGCTGCGGCACAGGTTGTCGTGAATTCAGGAAGAGCGGCAACCAGCTTTACGATCACAAGCGCGGCGTATCCGTGCGATGAGAATTGTGAACCGTTAGAAGACGGTTCGGGTGTGATTAACCCAAAGAAGCTGTGCTATTTTTGTATGGACATCACTTGGTACGACATCTAAAATTAACGCCCAGTAAATATTTGAGTGATGTAGCTGGGGTTTGAAATAGCATAGTATATCGGGGCATTTGTAACATATCCTCCTGGGTTTGAGGATCCAAATGTACCGGACGGAATCCCCGTTGTTCCAATGTTTTGTTTAAAACATCTAATTGCAGATGACATATTTTATTGTCATAGATAAATACTTTGTCATCTAGCATTTTATTTTCTTGATAATACAGTGCAAGCATCCAAAGCGCAGTCTTGATACGTGTATCTGGTGCTTGGAGAAATTTGACACCTAATTGAGATTTAAATAAGTATTGTTTCTCGTAAGGAATATGGAAAAATTCAAAAAATGCGGTCAATATTTTTGTGAATGATAAATATCTATCAGTAAAATGTTGAAGAACGTATTGGCACCAATTTGTGATAACAGCTTCAAAAATTTGTGCGGGCCATAAAGGGAAAAAGTAATCGGTTCTAAGGTCACAAACAATATCGTTGGAATTCAACATGTTGTAAAAAAGTTCTTCCTCAGTACCAATATGGCAATGAGGATAATAAATCGGAAAAACATAATTTTTATCAAATTTGTCAAAATAAACAGGCCAAAAGTGAGGCCACGGATTTTCAATATTGTGTTTGACAACTCCACATGCTTCTAATATTTGTAAAACATAATCTTTTTCCCGATTTACGATAAATAATCCTGGCCTTGTATATTTTTTGGTCATTGTCCGACAACTGCCCAGGAGAAAACAAATTCCTGCGCAAATGAGCAGTTGGTTAACCCCGCCCTTGGTCCAAAATTCTGAAAGTCCAAAGCGGGGAACTGTATATCTTGTTTTTAGGATTGCGCCTGCCTCTTTTCGATTGGTGGATAACTTCCACGGGTAAATGTCGTCGGTTGTAATATGCAAACGTGGAAGAAAAACATGTTTTTTGTGTATTCCTAATCGTTTAATCTTTTCTCTTTTTGCTTCCGGGTTCAATCCTTCGAGAACATCAAAGAAATGTTTTTCTAATTTCGGGGAACAGAAAAGAAATCGTCCGTATTGATAGCACAAATCTTTTAAACCCTGTACCCCATCAGCTTGTGAAATTGAGAATGGATAAGACTTCTGATCAAATAGGATTTGCCCGGAATAATGCTTCTGGTTTTTATAAATATACACATGCTTTAATTTAATATTCGCATTTAATGCGATTCCTCCTGTTGTAAAAAACCAGTTATGCCCATTGACGTAAACAGCTAAATTTGCGTCTATTGCATAAGCTGTTGGGATAACCCGTTTGAGTCTTTCGGATGCCTTATAATAGCAAATCAACTGATACGGTGTTCTGTGAAAACGTGCTCTTTTGCTATCGTGCAGACCTACAATATTCGGATTGAACGGTAAGAGATGATGATAATTAGTAGGAATAAACTTATTCACAACTACAATTAAAGTTCGCTTAGGAAGCCATTGAAAATTACTCTCAAAATCCAGCAGGGGATGCGCAGCTACAGGATAAAGGAGTCCCCGACGTTGATAGGAGTCTGCAAGCAGTTCAAGCGCAGCCAGAATGTTTTCAAAAAGGTAGAGACGGCGTTGCCTACGATCTGCATTCAGAACAGCATAAGAAAAAGCCAAACCACCCGGCAAAATAGGGTGGTATTCTTGATTTTTATTGATCCGGTCATAGAACAAAAATCCCGTGATAATGTTTTCCGAAATACAAAACGGGATTACAAGGTCTTCTCCTTTTGGACAAATTGTTGATCCGGTCAATGCTTCGATTACCGATTCTTTACTTCCAATACCGCAAAAATAGGGTTGTAAAGATTCAGAAAATGTAAAGAATTGTTTTAATTCTCCAGGAATACATTCTCGTGGAGTTTTTGAAGCCTGTCTCATGTAAGCCCAAGCGCGATGTTGCTGATGCACTATTTGTTCATTAATTGGAATTAACAATTCAAGCGATTCTGGAAGTTGTTTTTTAAAACGTTCAAATATAATTTTTATAGGAAATACTCCACACTTACACAATAGAAACTGGTCCAACAATGACGTAAAATATCCGTTACATTTTGGACATCTCAATTTTTGTTGTAAAGGACAAACAAGATGCGACATGAAGAACCTTCCCGGATTACTACCAGAATTGCCGAAGGAAACGTGCAGAAAAATTTTCCGTTAAGAAACGCTGCCGAAACAACGAAAGCCGCACACTGGCTTTCAAACTATTATACCTACTTTCCGTTCCAAGAGCGAAGGGCCTTTGCGGAACGTATTTTGACAAAAGCCGCTGAATATAGTATTGTGCTTGACAAAAAGGTACAATACAAGTTAGAAAAGCTAGCAGGGCGGGGGATTGGTTTTCTGGATCAAATTATACGGGAGCTAGAAAAAAGAGCAGAATGGCTAAATCGCAGGTCCCAAGTTACGGCAGCGAAAAAGTTTACGAAAACAGCGGAACGGCTTAAGCAAATGAACATAAGAGATTTTTATAAAAAGAAGCTAGATATACAACTCGGCCAACAACTCGATGCTTTCGATAAAGAGGCTGGAATACATGTATTCTATCATAAAGAATTTTTGCCGCCTGAAGACTTCATTTATTCTAATGTCGAATCAGAAAAGGATGATTTTGAGGACTCATTGATTCCGAATATTAAAACGGGAAATTATTACACGGCATCCGATCTTGCGGATTTAAACGTGAAAGCGTTTGAGGATGCATTCGGTACCGAGGTTGCGGCAGGATTATCCGTAGCAGGGTTGATAATGGATAAAGACTCTGTAAAACGTTGGTTGAAAACAGCCGAATTGAACCACGCCCAGCTTTTTGATGAAGTGATGCAGCTTCATGGAATTCGACCAAAATTTCAAAAATTACCGGAAGAATAATGTCATCTGCCAGAAAAGCCTTATTAGAATCCGAATATTGTTTTGCAACAACCGCGATTAGTATTGCCCTAGATGAGTTGGGATGGCAACTTCTTTCCTGGGTACCAGAAACTATCGCAATTGAGCTACAACGTTTGTACGGGGATTTACCCCTTACAACGATGAAGCGCATTTTTGCGGCGCAAACCTTGATGACC
>JAQUOA010000032.1 GCA_028749215.1 Bacteroidota bacterium | reverse complement strand
GAAAAAACTTTCTTTCTTCATTGCAATAGATCACTTAACCTTACAACACTATGTCCTCTATTGATGATTGGCGTGATAAGATAGACGAGACAGATAAAAAACTCGTCCAGTTATTAAATGAGCGTGCACACTACGCTGACGAAATCGGAAAAATTAAAGAACAGTTAGGTATGGAAGCGTACTCTCCGAAGCGTGAAAAAGAAGTTCTCGAAAATATTTTGAAACACAACAAAGGGCCCTTGAACGACCTTGCGCTCCGCCGATTATTTGAACGCATTATTGATGAATCCCGTAAACTTGAACGCGAGGCAATGAGTGAACGTAAGAAATCTCTCTAAAAAGTTTTGGCTGAAAATCAGCGGCGGAATTCTTGGCGCTCTCCTGATTGCATCGTATGTAATTTTTTTCCGCAGTACCTCTTTTGAGGCCTCTCCTCAAATTATTACGATCAATAAAGGAGAATCATTTTCTGCTTTCGCAGAGACGTTACAGTCGCGCGGCATCATTCGCAGTGTCTTCACCTTCAAACTTTCGGGGAAAATTCTCGGCAGTACTCATAAAATGCATGTTGGGAAGTACAGTTTTACCAGCGCTGTTTCCAATTATGAAATTCTTAAGGACATCGAAAGCGGCCTGGCAACCGTCAATTCCAAAATTACCATTTATGAAGGGTTGCGGGCTACCCAGATAGCAAAAATTTTACGGCGGGAGATTGGCATTGATACGGCCAAATTCTTTCAACTGTTCCATGACCCCTCGCTGATAGGAATTCAACCGAACAACGCGCAATCATTGGAAGGGTATTTGATGCCCGAAACGTATGAGTTTCCATGGCAGGATGACGAGGAAACGGTAGTGAAAAGCATGCTTGCTCAATTTCAAGAATTTTTTGTTGACAGTCTGCAGCAGCGAATGAAG
The DNA here is from genome assembly GCA_028749215.1 of Bacteroidota bacterium. Taxonomy (GTDB): domain Bacteria; phylum Bacteroidota; class Ignavibacteria; order UBA10030; family UBA8401; genus JAQUOA01. The sequence goes on along the minus strand of JAQUOA010000032.1, from coordinate 18,630 downwards.
GAGATGGGACTGTCGCTGAATGATGTCATGACCATGGCATCAATTGTGGAAGGTGAAGCAGTCGTGGACAGTGAACGCCCGATTATTGCCGGAGTATACTACAACCGTTTGCGAATTCACATGCCGCTGCAAGCGGATCCAACGGTGCAATATATCGTCGGCGATACTCCTCGAAGATTATCATACAACGATTTGAAAATTGAATCAGCCTACAATACGTACATGCGTTTAGGTTTACCACCGGGACCAATTAACAATCCCGGAAAAAAATCAATTCTTGCCGCACTGTATCCTGCGAATCACAAGTTTCTCTACTTTGTTTCTGCTGCCAACGGACATCATCGCTTTGCGCGAAGTTACGTTGAGCACCTGCGCAATGTTCGGCTGTACCGAAGAGTACGAGCGGCGCAAAACGGGTAAAAAAAAACACTCCTTGCAAATTCTCTCAGCGTTTGGTATATTTACCATGTCAATCACAAAACCTATAACGAAAGATTCACCATGAAAAAAGATCTACATCCAGAATACAGAAAAGCGGTCGTGTCCTGCGTTTGCGGCAACACGTTTGAAACCCGCTCGACGATGGGTAACATCCACGTCGAAATCTGCTCTGCCTGTCATCCTTACTATACCGGAAAGCAAAAACTGCTTGACTCTGCCGGTCGTGTAGAGCGGTTCAATAAAAAGTACGCGAAGAAGACAGCGGCAGCGCCAACAGCATAATTTTTATGATGTTGAGTTTGTGAAAACGGAATGTATCATTTGTGCATTCCGTTTTTTATTTTAGATATACCTGTTGACCCACAGCACCTGAGAGGATAATATGACCGGCCAAATTTGTATCTTCGAAGATATCAACCATTCCCGATTGTTTCCCCTCGTTTATTTTCGCCCGACATTCAATCTGCGGTGCGGCATTCTTTCACTGAAAGAAAAAGTTGTCTTTGCGTATCCAAAGGCAGAGATCGCTCTCCATTGCCGCACGTACCTTGCGGATTATATGCGCCTGCGGAATCCTGAACTTCCCGTCAACGACATTAAAGGGAAGAGCTGCCTTTTCATCAACGGACGGGCAATTGTGGATGCTGATTTTGCAAAAAAAATCCCGCTGCTCGGTGATGCTGACGTTGTGTATATGAATAACGATGCTGTCGTTGCCGCGCGGGTGAGCGGAGCGAAATTGAAATCTCTCAAAGGCCAGCTGCTTGGAATTTTTTCCCAGTCAGATTTTGATGGTCTGATGAAAGAGGAAGTTGACGTGAGGATGGTTCACTATCCGTGGGATATCATTAAGTATAACAGCGAGCAGCTAAAAAGTGATTTCGAGATATTGAAAAAAGATCGTCACGGGAAAAAACCAAAAACTAAAAAGTTTCCCGGTGTTTATTTATTGAATGAAAAAAATATTTTTATAGACGAAGGAACAGTCATTAAGCCGGGAGTCGTCATCGATGCAGAGCAAGGGCCGGTGTACATCGGCAAGAATGTAGAGGTCATGCCTTTCTCGAGCATCATGGGACCCGGTTACATTGGAGACCACTCCGTCGTGAAAGTGGGGGCAAAAATTTACCACGATTGCAGTATCGGTCCGGTGTGCAAGGTAGGCGGAGAGATTGAAGCGACAATCATTCACAGTTATTCGAATAAACAGCACGACGGTTTTCTTGGCCATTCGTATCTTGGTGCATGGGTAAACTGCGGTGCGGGAACGGTGACGAGCGATCTGAAAAATAATTACAGTCCGGTGAAAGTGTACATCAACGGCGAACCGGTAGACAGCGGCTCGCAGTTTGTCGGTGTCACCATCGGCGATCATTCCAAAACGGCTATTAATTCAACGTTCAACACCGGAACGGTCATTGGAGTGTCGAGCAATATTTTCGGAACCGGGTTCCCATCCAAATATGTGCCGTCATTTTCCTGGGGTGCGGCAGGAGAGACATTTACGACCTACAATATTGAAAAAGCGATCGACGTTGCGCGTAAAGTTATGGTGCGGCGAAAAATTACCCTCAGCGGTTCCGAAGATAAACTCTTCCGGAAAATTTTTGATTTGACAAGCGATGAACGGCGTAAAAGAGGTATGCCGCTGTAACGTAATTTTTTTTTTGAGGAATTCTATTTCTTGTCAGGTACTCTTTCAGGCAGAATAGACAACATTGAAAGTCTATGGAACAAACAGAAGTTGTTGACAATAAAGAAGGACAAAAAATGCTGTTTTCCGGTGTCAGGGGAACAGCCGTAAAAATTTTGAACCGAGTCGAGCGCACCGATTCATATCTTGATAAATTAATTGATACCGAACTGCGATCCAATGAGTTCAACGATTTTGATAAATCACTGCTCAATGAAATTGTTCACGGCGTCCTTCGCTGGCAGTCAAAATTGGATTGGGTATTGAATGGTTTCTTTCACGGCAATTTTTCCAAAGCTGAAGTCACTGTTCGGAATACGCTTCGAACGGCATTGTATCAAATTTTATTTTTAGATAAAGTGCCTGACCACGCCGCGGTCAATGAGGCTGTAGAATTTATCAAACGAATTCGGGGTGAAAAAGCAGGCGGTTTGGTCAACGGTGTGCTTCGCAACATCATCCGCAATAAAGAGGGAATTCATTATCCCGACGTGCAGAACGATGCGGCACTCTACCTTTCCACCATGTACTCGCATCCGCTATGGATGGTGAAACGATGGATGAACCGTTTTGGATTCTATGAAACAGAAAAATTTCTCGATGCGAACAACAAAAAACCCGGACTGACACTGCGAATCAATACTACGAAAACATCCGTTGAAGATTTTATGAAGATGTTTGATCTGCAAAATATTGCGTACGAACGGTCGCCATATCTGAATACCTTTGTCCGAACGTCAAATCTTACCAATATCTCACAGACTGAAATTTTTCGAAGAGGATTTTTCACCGTGCAAGATGAAAGCGCAGGCGTTGCATCGCGTTTAGTTGACGCACATCCAGGCGAACGAGTGATTGATCTTTGCGCCGCTCCCGGGGGAAAGACGACATTCATCGGTGAAGCGATGAAAAATCAGGGAAAGATTATCGCCATTGATAAATATCCGACACGGTTACAATTGGTGAAAAGCGCCTGCGATCGCCTTGGAATTTCCATTGTGGAATATATTTCCGCCGACGGCGTTGAGTACCAAGGCGAACTGGCCGATAAAGTGTTAATTGATGCACCGTGTTCCGGCTTGGGAGTGCTTTCAAAAAAACCGGATATCAAATTGAAACGAGAATTGCGCGATGTGATGGAGCTTACCTCCATTCAACTGCATCTGCTGGAAAATGCTCACACGCTTGTGGAATCCGGCGGAGCAATGGTGTACAGTACCTGCACCACAGAGATTGAAGAAAATTTTGGAGTGATCAAAACATTTCTTTCCCAGCATCCGGAATTTGAAATTGACCATGCTGCAAAGTATGTAGAACAGAGTCTGGTGACGCCCGATGGATACGTTGAAACTTTTCCGCATAAAAATGGAATTGACGGCTCATTTTCCATCCGTTTAATCAAGCATTGAGGCCAGACCCGGCGGATCAATCACCATTCGATCACTAAAGCCTGCGGTAATATTTTAAATTCCGAGTAATTTGTATATAAAAATTCGAAAGACGGTATGAATTACATCAATCTGTTAACTGAAGAAATTGCAAGAATCCAAACTGCGAATAGTTATAAATTTGAAACGGCATTTTCAACGCCGCAAGCCGGCACGGTGACCGTGAAAGGTAAAGAAGTGGTGATGCTTGCTTCAAACAATTACCTCGGCATGTCTAACAATCCCGTGGTAAAAAAAGCAGCGATTGAAGCGATTAAAGAATACGGATACGGAGTGGCTTCAGTGCGGTTTATCTGCGGAACGCAAACCATTCACTACGAGCTGGAAAAGAAAATTTCAAAATTTGTGGGTGCTGAAGATACGATCCTGTTTTCATCGGCATTTGCCGCGAACAATGCTTTTTTTCCAGCACTGCTCAACGAACAACTTAGTGTTGAAACATACCGCGATGTTATTTATACCGATGCACTTAATCATGCAAGCATTATAGATGGAATGCGTTTGTGCAAAACGGAAACTCTCGATAAAAAAATTTATAGACATAACGACGTTGCACAATTGGAACAAATGCTTGAAGCTGATAAGAGCGCCGGTTACCGATTCAAAATTATTGCCACTGACGGAGTGTTCAGCATGGAAGGGGATCATGCGCATCTTGCGGAGTTGGTTGGTTTAGCAAAAAAATATGAAGCCCTGTTGTTTGTTGATGATTGCCACGCCATCGGTGTTGTCGGTAAAACAGGACGGGGCACGCCGGAAAAATTTGGCGTGCTTGGCAGTGTTGATGTTTTATCCGGAACGCTCGGCAAAGCCATCGGCGGCGCGCTGGGCGGATACATCAGCGGGAATAAAAAACTTGTAGAATATTTGCGCCAAAAAGCCCGGCCGTATACATTTTCGAATTCACTCCCGCCGGCAATTGTCAAGGCAAGCATTGCGGCGTTCGATTTGTTGACGAAAGACACATCGATCGTTAAACGCCTTCATACGAATACGGCATATTTCCGAAAGGAAATTAAAGGAATTGGATTTCATATCCTGGATGGCGATCATCCAATTGTTCCTGTCATGCTGGGTGAAGCTTCGCTTGCACAAGAAATGAGCAAAGCGTTGTTGAAGGCAGGGGTGTACGTGAAGGGTTTGTGGTTCCCTGTTGTGCCGAAAGGTGAAGCGCGGTTGCGCGTTCAAATCTCTGCTGCGTTATCCAAAAAAAATATCGACGATGCATTGACAGCATTTGAAACTGTGGGGAAAAAATTAAAGGTTATTTCTTAGTTTCAGACTGACGGGATTTTCCGCCCGGTTCATATTGCCTGTCTTGTAATTTTGAAATCTTGATCATTGGCTCATGCCCCATAGTAAACAACGCTATCTTTTTATTGACCTTCTTCGTTTCATGGCTGTGTTTTTTATGATTCAAGGGCACGTGTTCGATGCGCTCTTGTCCCGCGAAGTAAAATCCCTTTCACTGTATTACATCCACGATTTCTTCCATGGTTTTATTGCGCCGATGTTTCTCTTTGCATCGGGAGTTGCTTTTGGTGTTTCCACTTTTAAAAAGTGGGAAGAACACATCGTTGTGAGCAGGCATGTGTGGAAAAGAGTCGGAAAGTTTTTAGGATTGATTGCAATCGGTTACGCATTGCACCTGCCCTATTTTTCTTTGAAGAAAATTCTTGAAGAGACAACGCAGAAAGAGTTTAACGCGTGGCTTCAAGTGGACGCTCTGCAATGTATTGCTGTAACGCTGCTGCTGTTGCAGATGGTAATTCTCATTGTAAAAGATGAGAAACTTTTCGTCCGATTTTTAGCAGTTGGTGCCGGTCTTGTCATATTTCTTTCACCCATTCTGTGGTCAATGCATTTAACCACCGTGCTTCCACTATGGATTGTTTCTTATATCAATTTTGAAAACAATTCGTGGTTCTCTCTCTTTCCATGGTCTGCCTACATCTTTAGCGGAATTATTTTTGCATCACTATTTATCAATGCCAAAGAACATCGCCACGCCATGGCGTTAATGCAAAAAAATGTTGCTGTCAGCTCCGCCGTTATCATCGTGTCGATCATTGCAGCAATGACGCCGTTCTCTGTGTATCCTGCCCACGATTTTTGGAAGGTGAATCCGACGGTGATTTTTGCCAGAATAGGTGCCGTCAGCATGGTGACAAGCAGCGTATTTTTTGCTGAACATTCCGTGAAAATTCGTTCCCGCTTGCCGCAGTTGATGGGACGCGAATCTCTCTTTATTTACATCATTCATTTGCTTATCATCTACGGTTCCGTGATGAACAACGGGCTTCAATTTTATTTCGGCCCTACGTTGTCAGTCTTTCAGGCGCTCGGAGTGTTTGCGGTAATTTTCGGGGTAATTATTTCCGTGACATTGATGTGGAATAAAATTAAACTGCACTATGACCGGAGTGCTATGGCAATGCGGATTCTTCTCGTCGGCATATTATTTTATGAATTTATAACTCGTCCCTGGTAAATGGCAAAAGAAAAACAACGATTCATTTATATCGATCTGCTTCGCGGCTGGGCTGTGATTGTGATGATCGAAGTTCATGTCTTCAATACGTTTCTGCTGCCGGAACTGCGGGACACGGCATGGTTCAAAGTCTTGAATTTCATCAACGGTTTAGTGGCGCCGTCGTTCTTGTTTATTGCAGGATATTCATTTACCCTTATCGCCCAGCGGAAATGGAATGATTATCTTTCGGGCAACAAAATATTTTGGAAACAAGTGGGGCGAATTTTTCAAATATGGATTGTCGGGTACGCGCTGCATCTTCCATTTTTCTCTTTTCATAAATTGACCCTCATCAAGTGGGAAGAGTGGGAAGTTTTTTGGAGAGTTGATGTCCTTCACTGCATTGCATTTTCACTCATGGCTCTTCTTCTGTTGGTGGTATTGATGCGGACGCAAAAGAAATATTTTTCGGCTGTTGCGCTTATTGCCGCTGTCATAGTGTTTGCATCGCCGCTTATGTTCGATCGCAACTTTGACCAGATACTTTCTCAGCCTTTTGCAAATTATTTAAGTGCGGCCCATCGGTCACTCTTTCCTCTTTTCCCGTGGATGGGATTTGTTTTCTTCGGCGCCATTGCATCTCAATTGTTATTATGGTGGAAAGAGAACATGAAAGAGGAAAAGATATTTTTCCGCTTTGCGCTCATAGGCGCAGGTGCCATTGTTGTCTCTTTGCTTTCCAACATCGTGCCGTATGATTTCTATCCGAAACATGATTTCTGGCGGTCAAGTCCGGCATTCTTTTTTATCAGACTTGGGATCGTCTTCATCATCTTGGCGACGTTGTGGTATTGGGAGAAAGTCGGACAGTCAGGTACATCGTTTGTGAGTGTCGTCGGCTCAGAATCATTAGTGGCGTACGCAGGCCATTTGCTCGTGATCTATGGAATGTTTTTTAATAACCAAAGTATTGCTTTTTTAATCGGCAACACACGGACTGTTCCGGAAGTTATCGGCATGACTGCCGCTTTGATTCTTGCGACAATAATTGCTTCATCCATCTGGCATCGCATCAAAAATTGGAGTATGTTTTATGCGCGAGTAATGCAATACTCAATTTTAATTGTCGTGCTCTATGTATTTTTCACGAAACCGTTTTAAAGTATGTTTATGGAAATAGCCACTGTTATCCTGCTTGTCATATTGATTGGAATAATTGCTTTCATGCTTGTTCGACAGAAGGAAAGCATCAATCCAAATGATCAATCTGCTGTACTCATTCAACAGCAAATCACATCGTTACGATCTGAAGTGACGGAAAGTTTAAAATCCACCACTGAATCCGTCTCCAGGAACCTTAAAGATACATCCGACTCATTGTTCCAAAATCTGAAGTCCACAACGGATTCCGTCAATCAGCAGCTTACCATCGTTCGCGATTCGTTGAAACAGACCACCGAGCAATTCAATCAACAATTGTCTTCGCAGACAAATACCATCGGCACCCGACTGGATAATGCCGCAAAAGTGATGCAAGACTTACAAAAAAGTCAAAGCCAATTGATGCAGGCAGGAGTAGAAATAAAAGAGCTCGGCCAAAGCATGACAAAATTGGAAGAACTATTGAAAGCCCCTAAACTGCGGGGAGGACTTGGCGAGTTACTGTTGGAAGATATCTTGAAACAGGTGCTGCCAATCTCCAGTTATGAAACACAGTATCGTTTTCGCAACGGAAATACCGTTGATGCAATTATTCGCACTGCGAACGGTATTATTTCCATCGACTCAAAATTCCCGTTGGAAAATTTCCGCAAGACGATTGATGCGCAAAGCGATCAAGAAAAGAAAACAGCGTACAAACAATTCATCAATGACGTTAAAAAACACATTGATGCTATTTCGCAAAAATACATTTTACCCGATGAGGGGACGTTTGATTTTGCGTTGATGTATATTCCCGCAGAAAATATTTACTACGAGACGATCATCAAAAATGAAGTGTTTGGGGATTCCAACGATCTGTATGCGTACGCATCGGCACGACGGGTGTTTTCGGTTTCCCCGAATACATTTTACGCACAGCTGCAGGTGATTGCGCTCGGCTTTAAAGGGATGGAAGTAGAAAAAAGTGCAAAAGAAATCATTCAGAACCTTGCCCGATTGCAGGGAGATTTAACAAAATTTAATGATGATTTTGAAACCGTAGGCAAGCACATTACCAATGCAAAGAATAAGTACGACGATGCTGCACGAAAGCTCGATACATTTGAAGCGAAGTTGCAGCAAGTTTCGGGGACAGTGTTGGTAAACGGTAATTCAAGTGAGCAGAGATTGACAGAGTAGCATTGGACAACAGCTCAGGGCTGTCGAGGCATTTTGGTTCAAAGATAGCAGACCCTGACAATTTTGAAGAACATCCCTGCCGTTTTCATTATGACCTTGAAACTTACAATGTATTTCTCTACTTTTATACCAGTTGTAAAGCAATCTTACTCCATTCATTACTTCAATTAGGAGAGCAATCAATCGCAGGTTGATACGCGTGTTTCATTCAAAGAGGGCGGATTGGTTGTTTTCTCATGCCATTAATTTCCAGTAACAACTTACAGCAAAGTGTGCGTAAAGTATTTTTTATAGTCATATCAACTTTTGTGCTTCTATGTGCTTATGCATTGGTGGTGTCGAACGTCGATGCGTCTGCGTTGCCGTTCGCACATCAAGGAACCGATTTTTTTGGAAGTGACAGCACGAAAAAAACCGAACTACCTTTAATAAAGAAAGACACCGTTTTAGTAAAGAGCGACACTGCCAAAGTGTACCTCCTCAGGGATTCAACTTATTTAACGCAATTAACTTTAACGCGTGAACAATCTCCAGCAGCCCAAGCATTCACCTCGGCAAATCCTTTTTATCTAAAATCTCCGCCTGTTGTAGCACGGATAGTGCAGTTAGATTCAACCGGAAGGTTTGTCATCATCCGCGAGACCATGAACGGCAAGGATATCAGGATTCCGATTAAAATGCCCTTGGAAGAATATGTGAAGCAACGATCGCAAAACGATTTCAAACAAAATTTTTCTGATATGGTTACGAAGGAAGATGCTGGAAAAAAGAAGAAGAATGATCTTGGAGAACTTCTTGGCTCTTTCACCAATATTGATATTCCGGTTCCAGCCAATCCTGTTTTTTCGATCTTTGGACCGCCCCGTATTAATCTTGTTATTTCCGGCGCGGTGGATATTCGGGCGGCATTTCGCAATACGAAAACCGACGAAGCAACAATCAGTCTTCTCGGTAATTCACGCAACGAACCCGACTTTGCGCAGGAAGTTCAAATTAACGTGAACGGAACTATTGGCGACAAGCTCAACATTGTTGCGGACTGGAACACGCAACGAACTTTTGAATATGAAAACCAGCTGCACATTAAGTATACAGGGTACGAGGATGAAATTGTTCAAAGTGTGGAAGCGGGTAACGTGTCTCTTACCACCAATTCATCATTTGTATCCAGCAGTTCGGCACTATTTGGTATTAAGGCCGCATTTCAAATTGGCCCATTAAAACTAACGGCCATTGCATCGCAAAAGAAAGGACAGATACAAGAGAAGACCGTGAGCGGCGGTGCACAGGAACAGACATTTAACATTCGTGCATATCAGTATTCAAAAGATTATTTCTTTGTAGATACTGCATATATATCGACCTATGAAACATATGTTCAAAACAATCAAATCGTTCGGCCGGATTTACAAATTAAACAGAACGAATATGAAGTCTGGATTACGAACCAAGATCCTACAATTCTGACAAATAGAACCGCAACAGCATTTATGATGCTTCCGGCTCTGGACTCTACTCACTACAAGAATTATAAACCGAGTAGTGTGGATCCGGGGACTGTTGAAGACGGGAAATGGGAAATGCTTGTCCCGGACAAAGACTATCGCCTTAATCGCGATGCCGGTTATATCACATTGAACCGTTCTACGGAAGGACAAGCAGTTGCCATAGCATATAGGATAGAAAATGGTGCAGGCCCAAACGATGATATCTTTTATGGCACACTGACGAAATACGCCAACGATTCCCTTCTCGTCTTGAAATTAATCAAGCCGAGGGTAATTGGACCGCAATTTAAAACGGCATGGTCGTTAATGCTTAAAAATATTTATCCATTGGGCGGGAGAAAAATTCAAAAAACAGGATTTTCACTTGATATTAAATATGAAATTCCTGGTCAGGACCCGGTCAATACGGTTGATAAGTACCGATGGCTGCAAGTATTTGGATTTGACGAGTATAATGGAGACGGCGGTAGTAAGGGACATGATGGAGAATTCGATTATCGCGCTCCAATTAATATTGATGAAGACCGAGGAGAAATTATTTTTCCGACATTGAGGCCTTTTACCGATGGAATTTCAAAAGCATTTGCGGCCCTTAAAATAGCTATCCCCGACACCAATTACACGTATAGTATTGGAACAAGTAATTTGTACGATACAACAGTGTATGCGGCTCAAAACGCCAGCTTAAAAGACAGATTCTCGATCACCGGAAAAATTACAGCATCAAGCACAAATACAATTAACCTTGGCTTCAATATTGTTGAAGGAAGTGTGCAAGTATTGCTCGATGGCCGTCCATTGGTTACTAACGTCGATTACACAGTGGATTATATTATAGGACAGGTGATTATTAAAAATCAGGCTGCATTGGTTCCCGGAGCAAATCTTCAAGTGAAGTATGAACAAAATGATCTTTTCCAACTTGCTTCTAAAACGCTCATCGGTACTCGCGGTGAAGTGAAACTTTCTGAAAAAACTCAGTTTGGTTTCACTGCTTTGAATCTTAATCAGCAGACGTTAAGTGATAAAGTTCGGCTTGGTGAAGAACCGATTGACAATTCAATTTATGGTTTTGACGGACAGACGAGCGGTGAACTTCCTTTTCTGACAAAGGCCATTGATGCGCTGCCACTGATTGACACTAAAACGAAATCTGAGTTTACGCTTCGCGGCGAAGCGGCCTATATGAGCCCTGACCCAAATACGAAAAAAAGTACCATCCCTGATGACAATGGGAAAGGTATTGCGTACATCGATGACTTTGAAGGGGCAAAGAGAATTATTCCGTTAGGAGTAAGTTACGGCCTGTGGCACGATATGAGCCCCCCAGAATTTCAATTTAACGTCGGTGATAGCGTTAATACGTTTGCACGACAGGCGTATAAAATTATAGCCGATACAACAAAGATAAAATCGAAAGCAAAGACATATTGGTACAATCTTATCAATTCTGTTCGGGTGAATGACATCTATGGCTTTGATGCTTCCGGGAAGCCAATAAAAAGTGTTGCCCGTGGTCAAGAATTTGTCAGTGTACTGGATATCAATTATAATCCTCTTGCTCGCGGTGCGTACAATTATTCGGATTCACTTCGCAAAACACTCTTGGCGGATCCAACAAAAAATTGGGGAGGTGTTGAACGTGTTGTTTCGTCAACGGCGGTTGATCTTGTTCGCGAGAATATCAATTTTATTGAGGTGTGGGTAAAAGTACAAAAGGGAACAATTGATTCTACTCGAAAAGTTTTCATTGATTTAGGGAAAATTAGCGAAGATGTTATTCCTAATGGAAAATTAGATACAGAAGACGGAGTAGGGGGGACTACCATAAACGGAATTTTAAATGATGGCGAAGATGTAGGTATTGACGGCTTGACGGATGCCCAAGAACAAGTGCAGCATGCAGACTTTTTGAAAGCCAATGCACCCTATGACGCTTCTTTACCAGATCCATCCGGAGACCCGGCGGGTGATGATTGGGTATATTCTCTTTCTGATTTTTCCCGTATCAATGGAACCGAAAATAATAAGACAAGTGAGATCGGCCGCTTCCCCGATACAGAAGACTTAAACCGCAATAACTTTTTGGATACAAGAAACGATTACTATGAATATGAATTGAATCTCGACACCACGTCAGCCAATCCATTACGTGTCGGCGGCGGTAACAACGGCTGGTATCAGTATCGGATTCCGATTAATGATTTTAAAAATAAAATTGGTTCACCTGATTTATCATTGATTGAGTTTGTTCGAGTATGGTTTACCGGGTTTGATAAAGATGTTGAGATAAGCGTGGTGGATTTTAACCTCATTGGCAATCAGTGGGAAGAGTTAAAAAAGAACGATACCACGTTCACCTTATCGGTTGTTAACGTTGAAGATAATTCGCTTCAAGGATATACCTCTCCGCCGGGGGTTCAACGTGAACGCGACCGGACAAAACCTGATGAACAGGTATACGGGAACGAACAATCTCTTGCTCTAAATTTCTTTGAACTGAAAGCGGGAGAGAGCCGCGAAGCGATTAAACGCTACTCGTACCGTCCGCTTGATGTGTTCAGTTATCGCGAAATGAAAATGTTTGTCCATGGCGATGCAAACTCTGCCAAGGATCCGGTTAATGCGTTTATCCGTTTTGGTGCTGATAGTTTAAATTATTATGAATATAAAACTCGCATCTATCCCGGATGGGATGTTAGAAATAATATCCGTATAAAATTCGAAGACTTGACTGCCATTAAGCAGGGGAGAGATTCATCAAACGTCAGGGTTACGATTCCTGTTAAAGGCGGTCCTGCGGGGGCAACGTACGCTGCACTTGGTAATCCCACCTTGACAAGGATAAATTATATTTCTGTTGGTGTTGAAAACCCCGTTAAAGCAGGAACAACCAACACTCCGATTACCGGCCAAATTTGGGTGAATGAATTGCGTTTAACGGATGTGGATGATACTCCTGGTTGGGCATACAGTGTAAGCACAAGTGTTAAGCTGGCGGATCTAGGTTCCATTGCATTTACCTATTCGCAGGTCGATCCATATTTCCACAGTTTGGAAAATCGTTTTGGCAGCAGGATGACATCAACGAACTGGAATCTTTCTACATCGCTTGCTTTCGAAAAATTTTTCCCGCAGGAGTGGAATGGTACAACGTTCCCTTTCAGCTATTCACACACGGAACAATTTCAGAAACCTAAATATTTGCCAAGCTCGGATATTGTGGTGACTAGCGCGGCCGATCAACAAAAAGAATTTATTACAAAAAAAACAGGCTCGTCGCAGACCGGCGATCAAGAACGTGAGAGGATCATTACCGAATCTCAATCATTGTCGACGACCGATACATACGCCATGCCGTCGTTCAAGGTAAACGTTCCTTCCGATCTTTGGTTTGTCCGCGATATCTTGAATCGGATTGGCTACGGATTTTCTTACACCACTTCATCGCTCCGATCTCCGACGGTGGCGTTTCGTACATCGTGGCAGTGGAACGCACGTATTAATTATGCCTATAATTTTGATCCGAATTATTATTTGCAGCCGTTTGATTTTTTACAAGGCGTGCCTGTGTTGCAAGAATTTCGAGGCACACAGTTGTACTATTTTCCGGTATCGAATATTGCCACGGGCGTTTCTCTCAATCGTTCACGATCAAATGAACGTTTGCGTGATCAGGCACAGGATAGTAATCCTGTTCGCGGGCTTTCGGCGTCGCGAAATATGCAATTTGGATGGAAGTTAACGGATAATGGATTGCTGAATGTTTCCGGAGATTATTCGGTTGATATCTCCAGTTCAATGGTTCACTTGGAATTGGACCGTTACGGCCGCCAACGCGATTTCCAGCAAATCCTTAATCAAATGTTTCTGCAAGATCAGTTGGTGAGTTTTGGATATGATAACTCGTACAATCAATCGTTTAGCGTCAATACAAAACCCCGTGTTCCTGCATTTTTTGATTTGAATAAATACGTATCATTGTCCGCGCGCTACAGCGTAGGGTATCGTTGGCAAAACAGTTTACAGCAAGGCGATCTTGGCATAGGAACAGGATGGGGAAATAATATTTCGCTGACATCCGATGTCAGCCTGAAATCATTTGTCGATACATGGTTTCCTGCGGCTCCTGCTTCTTCCAACGAAAGTAGTTCATCGACACCTCCGCCGCCAACCCGCAGCCGCGGCAATCGCGACGATGACAGCGCAGATTCGACAGTGCAAAAAGTAGAAGCCCCGAAAATCGATTCAACTGTAGTACCCAAACGGACAAATGTCGGACTGATTGGTATAGCGCGTATGTTGATTAAAACTCCCTTCTTGGATTATGACAAAATCAATGTTAGCTTTACACAAACGAATAGTGCGCAAAACAACGGTGTTCCGGGGAGGCCCGGTTTTACAAATTTCTTTGGAAGAATCCCTTTTGTGCAACAGTCGGACAGAAAGTATGGACCATCGCGAGCCTATCAACTTGGTTTGGTGAGCGTTCCGTCAGCTGATATTACCGATATTTTTGTAACCGGGAAATTTCCGTTCATTGGATTTAGTACCGATGCTAATAAACAACTCCGTGCAAAAGGTGCAAGCATTACTGATGCATTTAGCCAAAACAATAAAATTACGTTCCGCACCAGCCGCGATCTTTGGGCGGGAGCACGTGTTGATTTGAATTGGAATTTAGGCTGGGATTATTCGAGATCGCAATCATTGCATACAGATTCCGCCGGCCATCCGATTCTAGTTAGTTCGGCTACAAGCGGGGCAATTGAACGATCGTTTATGACGTTGCCGCCCACATTTATTTTTTCGATGTTCAAGAGCGGTATTGAAGATGTGGCAAAAAAATATCATTCACTCTACGACAATACCTCGGACACGCGCTCTGAGGATGAAAAGTTAGCGCAAGCGTTTGAGGAAGGATTTGAGTCTGTTCCTGTCTTGAAAAAAGTTTTTGGACAACTGCTGCCCCGCGTCAATTATTCATTGCGCTGGGATGGGCTCGAACAATTGGGAATCTTCAAGAATTTTGCAACACGTGTCAGTTTAGATCATGCGTATCAGTCCACATACCGCCGTTCGTTCGACGGGAATATTGGCGGCGGTGAAGCGACGCGATCGCAGCGTATCTCGTACGGATTTTCACCGTTGGCGGGGATCAATTTTTCATTTAAGGAGCTTTTCAAAGGAACCATGAGCGCGAATGTTCGATATGGGACAACCACGTCGTACGATCTCACTCCATCAGCGAAAAATATTTCCGAATCCGGCACTAACGATGTGGCGGTGACTGCCAGTTTTGCTAAACAAGGGTTTGAAATTCCACTGTTTGGCCTAACGTTGCAAAACGACATTGATATCAGTTTAAGTTATTCGTATTCAAAAAATTCGAAAACGACATATGATGTCAAGGGAAAAGAATTTAATACCAAGGGAACTCCGGGTGAAGGTTCATCGAGAACACAAATTGAACCTCGCATCAAGTATGTCTTAAGTGCACGTGTGACGGCATCGTTATTTTACCGGTACACCAAAGTTGCACCAGATGCGGGAGGCTCACGAATTCCGGGAACTACAACAAATGAAGGGGGTATCGATGTTCACATTGCGATACAGTAAAAAAAGAACTTCAGTGTAGTGCCGGGGGATCAAATGAAAATGTCTACCATTGTATAATGACCAGAGGAAATTGATGGACCAAAACAAAGGAAATATTTTGTGGGTTGATGATGAAATTGAGCTGTTGCGTGCTCACGTGATGCTGCTGACCGGGAAAGGATATACCGTTGTGACTGCTACAAACGGCGATGATGCAATTGAGCTTGTGCGTTCTCAAAATTTTGATCTTGTGATGTTGGATGAAATGATGCCGGGGAAAGGGGGACTGGAAACACTAGCCGTTATCAAAGAACTCTCGCCCTCCCTTCCTGTTGTCATGATTACCAAGAACGAAGCTGAGTCGTTGATGGAAGATGCGATAGGCAGCAAAATTTCTGATTATCTGACCAAGCCGGTCAATCCGAGCCAAATTCTTCTTGTGTGTAAAAAATTTTTGGAAGGGAAGAAGATACAGAGCGAGCAAGTATCGCGCGATTATACACAAGAATTTTCAGCGATTTCCCGCATGCTTCTCAATCCTATGGATTATACTGAATGGATTGACCTGTACATTAAAATGGCCGGATGGGAAATGGAACTGGACAAACATCCAGAGCTTGGCTTGAAACGAATGCTGGCTGACCAAAGAAAAGAAAGTAATGCAGAGTTTTCTAAATATGTTGAGCGGAATTATCAAACATGGATTAATACAAAAGAAAACAGGCCAGCGCTTTCAACGGAAATCATCGAAAAATTTGTCATTCCGAATTTGGATGAAAAAAAATCTCTCTTTTTGTTTGTGATCGACTGCATGCGGCTCGATCAGTGGCTGGTGATGGAAGAATACCTCCGTGAAGTCTACTCTATTGAAAAGCAGTATTATTTTTCTATCCTGCCGACGGCAACACCATATTCTCGGAATGCAATTTTCAGCGGCCTTTTTCCGCTGGAGTTGGAGCAACGCTATCCCGATTTATGGCAAGGTGAAGATGATGATGAATCGAGTCACAACAAATATGAAAAAGAACTCCTCATAAAGCTGCTTGAACGGAAAAAAATCAATTTAAAACCCGAACCGAAGTACGTTAAGATTCTCGATACTGAATTCGGGCGGCAGATTCAATCCAACATCTTGTCGTACACTCAAAACCGTCTCACCGCTATCGTGGTGAATTTTGTGGATATGCTTGCGCACGGCCGGTCTGATGACCCCATTCTAAAAGAAATTGCACCCGATGAATCGGCGTACCGGTCACTGACGAATTCCTGGTTTAAACATTCCTCGCTGCTGGGAATGTTTCAAGCGTTGGCTGAAAAGAAGGATGTGAAAATTATTGTCACCACAGATCACGGGAGCGTTCGGTGCTTGCGGGGCTCAAAAGTTATCGGAGACAGAGAAGCATCGACCAACTTGCGGTACAAGTTCGGCCGCAATTTGAAATCTGACGACAAACAATCGCTGTTTTTGAAAAACCCCAAAGATTTTAAACTTCCACAACGGGGAGTGACAACAAATTACATTGTGGCGAAAGAAGATTACTATTTTGTTTATCCCACTGACTACCACAAATATTTGAATCAATACCGCGACAGTTTTCAGCACGGCGGAATTTCGATGGAAGAAATAATCCTTCCTGTTATTACGATGGAACCAAAAAGAGGATAATGCAAAAATTTGTTACACACTCCGAGGAAGAAACTGTTCAAGCAGGGAATGAATTTTCGAAACGGCTTACTGCCGGCAATGTTGTTGCTCTCTATGGCGATTTAGGTTCCGGCAAAACTCGATTTGTGAAAGGGATTTCCCGAGGATTTGGTATTCATGAACATGTTACCAGTCCGACATTTGTTGTTGTGAACGAACATCTTGATGGACGCTTGCCGTTATACCATTTTGATTTTTACCGACTGAAATCAATGAAAGAATTAGACGAAATTGGATTTGAAGAATATATCTTCGGCACCGGGGTATGTGTGCTGGAATGGGCAGAGATGATTCAGCAGAAACTTCCCGTAAAGCGTTTTGATGTGTTCCTCGATTTAGGAATGACTGAAAATGATCGGATCATTCGGATTGAGGAGAAAAAATGATTCTTGCCATTGAAACTGCAACCGAAGTGTGCAGCGTTGCGCTTGTCCATCATGGCGATGTTGTTTCATCCCGCAGTGTTAATGAAAAAAATGTTCACTCTGAACGTTTACTGTCATTGATAGATGCCGTCTTAGTGGAAGCACACAAGAAGCCAAAAGATATTGAAGAGATTGCCGTATCGATCGGTCCTGGTTCATTCACAGGTTTACGCATAGGGCTGAGTACAGCAAAAGGTTTTGCTATGGCTGTCAATATTCCAATCCTTGCTGTTCCGACATTAGACGGACTAGCTGAAGAGTACCGGCGAACGCGTTCATCGGTGGATGAAGAAACATTCTGTGCACTTATCGATGCAAAACGGAGCGAGTCATTTTTTGCATTCTATACAATATCGAAAAACAAAATTCATCGGTTAACGGAATATTCCATTACATTGAAAGAAGAAATTCTGGCAAGCGCGACCGCACGGAATGCAAAAATTGACCAACCCCTTTGCAATGCAGTATCCGTCGGGCTGTATGCCGAAACAAATAAAAAAGAGTTGAAAGTCTCTGATTTTTCTCATCTCGAACCGATGTATTTGCGTGAATTTGTTGCAACAACTCCGAAGAAACAACTTCTCCATTGATATAAAGGTTCAGTATCGATATTTTGAGACAGTTTATTGAAAGGAATGACTATGGCGTGGTTTCGACGTTCAAAAGAAAACATCGCATCCGATGCACAAAAGAAAGACATGCCGGAAGGTATGTGGGTCAAGTGCACATCGTGCGGGGAAATCATTCATAAAGGTGCGTTAGAACAAAATTTTTGGGTGTGCGGCAAATGCAATCATCATTTCCGCATTGGCAGCAAAGAATATTTTTCGATTCTTTTCGACGAAAAAACATTTAAAGAACACGATGCAAAGATGACGTCCAAAGATCCGTTGAACTTTGTCGACACGAAGAAATATAAAGACCGTGTGAAAGAGACGATTAAAAAGACAGGATTGTACGATGCCTTACGATACGGCAACGGAAAAATGAATAAGC
>JAQUOA010000031.1 GCA_028749215.1 Bacteroidota bacterium | reverse complement strand
ACATTGTCATCTTTAACACATTTGTTTCAGATGGAAATATTATAACGCTTGAAAACCTTCGCTCAAAAGGTGCGGAGTTGGATAAAAACCGTCCGGAGTTATTTGATTCTCTTCGACATCAAATTAAACCAGAGACTATTGCATCAGTTATTTATACTTCGGGCACAACCGGTGAACCAAAAGGTGTTGTTTTGACACATCACAATTTGGTGTCCAATGCCATCGATGCAGGGTCGGTGAGTGATTGGTTTCCAGATAGAGATATTGCGTTATCTTTTCTTCCCCTTTCCCATATTTTTGAACGAACGATGATCAACATCTATTTGTATCGTGGTCTCCCGATTTATTTCGCCGAATCAATTGAAACGCTTGCGCAAAATCTTCTTGAAGTTCGGCCAACAGTGATGTCCACGGTTCCTCGCATGTTAGAAAAGGTGTACGACAAAATTAAAATGAAAGGATCAGAGCTGACAGGGATAAAGAAAAATCTTTTTGATGTATCGATTGCCTTGGCGAACCAATACGATCCTTTAAAGGGAAACTCTCTGTGGTATAAAATCAAAAGAAAAATTATTTCAATTCTTGTGTACTCAAAATGGCGTCATGCTGTAGGAGGGAGAATCCGCTTTATCATTTCCGGCGGCGCCGCTCTTCCGATATGGCTTGGTAGAATTTATATGGCGGCAGGCATTCCCATTGTTCAAGGTTATGGCCTGACCGAAACTTCGCCTGTGATTGCAGTTAATTCGCTGAAGCGTAATCGTCTGGGGTCTGTCGGACCCGCGATACCGAATGTCCAAGTGAAAATAGCTGAAGACGGCGAGTTGTTGATTAAGGGGCCGAATGTGATGAAGGAGTTTTTTGACGCACCTGAAGCAACGCGTGATGTATTTATTGGTGACTGGTTTTGTACCGGTGATCTTGGGTACATTGATGAAGACAGATTTCTTTTCATTACAGGAAGAAAAAAAGATCTCATCAAAAAAAGCAGCGGTAAATTTGTTGCACCGTCGGCAATTGAAAGTAAATTGGTAGAAAGCCCATATATAGAATTTACCGTTATTATCGGGGAAAGCAGAAAATTTATCATCGCCTTGATCTTTCCGAATTATCAAAACCTAAATGTATGGGCGGGAAAAAAAGGTTTTGATATTTCGCAGCGAGATGAACTTTTGAAAAATCAGGAAGTCATTGCCCTATTTCAACAAGAAGTTGAAAACGTAAACAAAACCCTCAATCCATGGGAGCGTGTGATAAAATTTCTTTTAATTGAATCTGAACCGACGATCGTTACCGGAGATCTTACGCCGACGTTGAAAGTTCGTCGCCGAATTATTGAGGATAAATACAAAAATCGGATTGATCAGATCTATAAAGAGTTTGAACATTTACATGATGTGCATTGGTGAATTACAGTTTTGTAATTTCACATATCGCTGGTGAATTACCGGTGCATCTAAATTCTCTATCAAAGGATGACTATGAAACAGACTATTGAACGAGTGGCTGTGCTTGGTTCCGGTGTGATGGGCTCTCGCATTGCCGCGCACCTGGCGAACGCCGGTATCACTTCGTATCTGCTTGATATTGTTCCAAAAGAATTGAATCCTGCCGAACAAGCAAAAGGCCTTACGTTACAAAATCCTGAAGTACGGAACAGGTTTGCGCGAGAAAATCTGGAAGAGGCGAAGAAGTCAAAACCTGCCGCGTTCTTTTCTTCCGATCTTTCCGAATTAGTAAGGGTTGGAAATTTTGAAGACAATAAAGAGTGGATCTCGAAAGTTGATTGGGTAATTGAAGTCGTCACTGAACGCCTCGACATCAAACAGCAAGTTCTGCAAATGGTTGATCAACTGCGAATGGCCGGAACACTGGTAACTTCCAATACATCAGGAATCCCAATATCAGCGCTTGCTTCAGGTCGCTCTGATGATTTTCGAAAACATCTTTGCGGAACGCACTTCTTCAATCCGCCGAGGTACATGAAACTGCTCGAAATTATTCCGACGTCAGAAACGCTTCCTGAAGTTGTCGAATTCCTCACACAGCTTGGAGACCGAGTGCTCGGTAAAGGAATTGTCTATTGCAAAGACACTCCGAATTTTATTGCGAACCGCATTGGCGTGTTATCAATGCTGTACACCATCAAAGCAATGGTCGATGATAAATATACAATTGAAGAAGTTGATCTCATTACCGGTCCTGCCACTGGCAAACCGAAGAGTGCAACATTCCGCACTGCGGATCTGGTTGGTCTCGATACCATTGTGCATGTTGCACGAAACCTGTATGATGCAGTGCCGAAAGATGAGATGCGGGAATTCTTTACGATTCTTCCGTTCATTGAAACAATGATGAAGAACAAATGGCTTGGTGATAAAACCAAACAAGGATTCTACAAAAAGACAAAGGGCGCGGGTGGTGAGAAAGAAGTGCTCACGCTTGATTATACGACGATGGAATATCGACAGAAACAAAAAGCGAAATTTTCATCGATTGATATTGGAAAGAATATTGAAAATGTATCCGAACGAATTAAAGCACTTACCTACAGTCAGGATCGTGCAGGGAAATTTACTTGGAAGACCTTGAGTGCCATTCTTTTGTACTCTGCTCAGCGAATTCCCGAAATTGCCGACGAAATTATTCATATAGACAATGCGATGAAGTGGGGATTCAATTGGGAACTGGGCCCGTTTGAAACATGGGATGCGATTGGCGTTGAAGAGTCGGTAAAGAAAATGAAAGAAGAGGGGAAGAATATTCCACAATGGGTGGAACAACTTCTCTCTTCGGGCAAGAAATCCTTTTATAGATATGAAAATGGTGTGCGTTCATATTTTGATGTTCGGACGAAAGAATATAAAGCCGAGAAGGAAACGCCGGGCATTATTCTGCTTCCTTCGCTCAAAGATAGAAAGAAGGAAATCAAAAAAAATTCCGGCGCAAGTCTTATAGATCTTGGTGACGGCGTTGCGTGCCTTGAGTTTCATTCCAAGATGAATGCTATCGGTGAAGATATTTTGCAGATGACGCAGACTGCACTCGCAGAAACTGAGAAAAATTTTCAGGGATTAGTCATCGGAAATCAAGGAACAAATTTTTCCGTCGGTGCAAATCTGATGTTGATCTTAATGCAAGCGCAGGATGAAAATTGGGACGAGCTTGATCTCGTGGTGCGCGCTTTTCAAAAGGCTACAATGAGTTTGCGTTGTTCATCGAAACCTGTGGTTGCAGCGCCGTTCGGTATGGCATTAGGCGGCGGATGCGAATTCAGTCTTGGTGCAGATCGCATTCACTCCTCTGCCGAATTGTACATGGGTTTGGTGGAAGCCGGTGTCGGTGTTATTCCTGCAGGAGGGGGCACAAAAGAAATATTAATCCGCAATCTTGAAGGAATACCGGCCAACAGTGACGTGGATCTTTTTCCGTTTGTAAAACGGGCGTTTGAGACAATTGGCATGGCAAAAGTCTCGATGAGTGCAATGGATGCGAAAGCGATCGGTTATATGCGAAGCACGGATTCATATTCGATGAATCGAGATCATCTCATCGGCGACGCAAAGCAAGTAGTGCTCGGTATGGCGAAGAGTGGTTACACCACACCGAAGATGCGCACAAAAATTCCGGTGCTCGGAGAAGCCGGACTTGCCAATCTCACAGTTGGAATTCATCTGATGAAAGAAGCCGGATATATTTCGGAGTATGACGCGCACATTGGACGAAAACTCGCATTCATTTTATGCGGTGGGGACTTAAGCGCAAAAACATTTGTGAGTGAACAGTACCTGCTCGATTTGGAACGGGAAGCTTTCTTGAGTCTGCTTGGCGAGAAAAAAACACAAGACCGAATCAAGTTTATGCTGGAAAAAGGGAAACCGTTGCGAAATTGAGGTTATGAGTATGAGATCAGAATAAAATGATAGGTATTGTTGTATGACACTTTTTGATCAAATTTATCTAAAAGAGGGTAATGAATATGAAAGATGCGTATATCGTCAGTGCGGTTCGTACGGCTGTGGGAAAAGCATTTAAAGGATCTCTTCGCAACACTCGCCCCGATGAAATGGCAGCGGTGGTGATTATTGAAGTGGTGCGGCGAACGAGCGGATTGAAACCGGAAGAAATCGATGATATCATTCTCGGCTGCGCCATGCCGGAAGGGGAGCAAGGATTAAATTTTGCACGACTCTCGGCGTTGCGGGCAGGAATTCCATTCTCTGTACCGGCAATGACGATCAATCGGTTTTGCTCATCGGGACTTCAATCTATCGCATTTGCGACAGAGCGTATTATGGCAGGGCATGCCGATGCGATTATTGCCGGCGGTGCGGAATCGATGAGCATGGTTCCCATGGGTGGTGTAAAGTTTATGGCAAATCCAACGCTTGCAAACAATTCTCCCGATGCATACATCTCTATGGGATTGACGGCGGAAAACGTTGCAAAAAAATATAATATCACACGCGAAATACAGGATGCCTTTTCATATCAAAGTCATATGAAAGCAGTTGCAGCAATTGACGCTGGAAAATTTAAAGATGAAATTGTGTCGTTAAAGGTTGTAACAAAATCACTCGATGGCAAAGGAAAGAAAATTACAAAAGAAAATATTTTTGATGTTGACGAAGGACCGCGCAAAGAGACAACGATGGAGAAATTATCAGCGCTGAAACCGGTTTTTGCGACAGGTGGTTCAGTGACGGCAGGAAATTCATCACAAACCAGCGATGGGGCAGCAGTGGTAATGGTGATGTCGGGAGAAAAAATGAAATCGCTTGGATTGAAACCGTTGGCGCGTTTGATAAGCTACGCCGTCGGTGGTGTTCCTCCGGAAGTGATGGGCATTGGCCCTGTCGTTGCCGTTCCTAAGGCACTAAAGCAGGCCAATCTATCGCTCAACGATATGCAACTGATCGAATTGAACGAAGCATTCGCATCGCAGGGAGCCTATGTGATTCAAAACCTTGGCATGGATGAAAAGAAAGTAAACGTGAATGGCGGCGCGATTGCACTCGGGCACCCGCTCGGTTGTACTGGCGCAAAGCTGACGGTGAGTATCATTAACGAAGCGAAACGCCGCCAAGCGAAATACGGAATGGTAACAATGTGCATCGGTGGTGGTATGGGAGCTGCTGGTATATTTGAATTTTTTTGAAAACGTAATATGGGAATTGAAAATAATATTTGAGGCTTCATATGGAAACATCGAGCAGCACTTACATGAAAGGCGGAAGTTTTCTTCTGCAAGAAACAGACGCGACAGAAATTTTTACGCCGGAAGATTTTAACGAACAGCATCACATGATTGCGCAGACGACTGATGATTTTATTGAGAAGGAAATCTTGCCGCACATTCATGAAATTGATGAACAGCAAGAAGGACTTTCTGTTTCATTGATGAAAAAAGTTGGGAAGATTGGCCTTCTTTCGATTGATGTGCCGGAAGAGTATGGCGGCATGGGTCTTGACAAAACATCGTCGATGCTCGTGGCGGAACATGTAGGGAAATCAGGATCGTGGGCAGTGACATTTAGCGCCCATACCGGAATTGGGACACTGCCAATTGTTTATTTCGGAACGGAAGAACAGAAGAAAAAATATCTGCCTAAACTCGGAAGCGGTGAATGGATCTCATCGTATTCACTCTCAGAGCCCGGGTCCGGTTCGGATGCACTTGCGGCACGAACCACGGCAACGCTCAGTGCAGATGGAAAATTTTATACTCTGAACGGTACCAAAATGTGGCTGACGAATGCAGGGTTTGCCGACGTCTACATTACATTTGCGAAAATTGATGGAGAAAAATTTTCTGCATTCATTGTTGAAAAAGGCTTCCCGGGGGTTTCTACGGCACCGGAAGAAAAAAAATTAGGGATCAAAGGTTCTTCCACGCGACAATTGCTTTTGGATAATGCGAAAGTTCCGGCAGAGAATTTGCTGGGAGAAATCGGCCGCGGGCATATAATTGCATTTAATATTTTGAACGTTGGGCGTTTTAAATTGGGTGCATCAGTAATTGGTGCAGCAAAAAAAACAATTACCGAAGCAGTGGTGTATGCAAAAGCACGTAAACAATTTAACCAACCGATTGCTCAATTCGGTTTGATCAAACAGAAACTTGCGGATATGGCTATTCTTACATACGTCGGGGAAAGTATGGTGTATCGCACAGCAGGATTGATTGACCATATTCTTGAAAGCGTGGATAAAAAAAGTCCGGAGGCATCGAAAAAAACTTTAAAGGGAATTGAAGAATACGCCATTGAATGTTCCATCATTAAAGTGATGTGCAGCGAGACACTCGATTTTGTCGTCGACGAAGCGGTGCAGATTTACGGAGGTTATGGATACAGTGAAGAATATCCGGTGGCGCGTGCGTATCGCGATTCGCGCATCAACAGAATATTTGAAGGAACCAACGAGATCAATCGACTGTTAATCTCCGTTATGCTGTTGAAGCGTTCGATGAAAGGAGAACTCGGATTGCTTACAGCGGCGCAGCAGTTGGCGAATGATCTTTTGAGTATGCCTTCATCGGGTAATGGAGAGCCCGAAGGTATATTTGCATCTGAACAAAAAATGATTGCGAACGCAAAAAAAATTGCAGTAATGACCAGCGGTGCTGCCGCACAAAAATATATGGACAAGCTGACTGATGAACAGGAGGTGCTTGCGCACATCAGCGATATTGTCATGGAAGTGTATGCAATGGAATCGGTCTTGTTACGCGTGAAGAAACATTATGCAAGCGACGATAAACCGAATGAGTTGTACGTAAATATTGTGCGGACATTTGTCAACGACGCGATGGCGCGTGTAGAAATATATTCGCGTGGAATTCTTTCGGCAATTGCGGAGGGAGATATGCTGCGCACATATCTGACCGTGCTGAAGCGACTGATGAAGTACGAGCCGCTCAATACCGTGATAACAAAGCGCGCTATTGCCGATGCACTGATTGAAAAAGATAGGTACGATTTGTAAAAAGTCGTTTCACTCCACCGACTTGGTTTTATTTTGTAACAGCGATGCAAGGTATTTTTGGTGGCATCAATGTATTTTTTTCGTTGATTCAAAACGGGCAGATTGCTATATTAATACCATTCATTTGTAAACATTGGCATTTTTTCTTAGGACTCTTAGCTCAGTTGGTTTAGAGCGCTTCCCTGACACGGAAGAGGTCAGAGGTTCGAATCCTCTAGGGTCCACCAGCTTTCATTCACAACTTACGCATAACGCCTACCAGAACGTCTTCTCGTGTTTGTTTCAAGAATGAACTTCATTTTCCCGACATGTATATGTGATTGCATTTTGTGATGAATTTTGCTAAATTTGTTGTGGAAAATCTATGATTTACAAGTCGGAGATTGCCGTTTTCTCCGATTTTTTTTTATTGAAATCTGAACGATGTCTGATAAAATTACTATTACATTTCCCGATAAATCTACGAAACAGTTTGATGCCGGCGTTACCGGTGCTCAAATTGCAGAAGGAATCAGCCGCGGTTTAGCGAAAAACGCACTGGCTATTTCGGTGAATGGTGAAGTGTGGGATTTGAGCCGCCCGATAAAAACAGATTCGGCAATTAACATACACACATGGAATTCTCTTGAAGGGAAATCAACCTACTGGCACAGTTCTGCACACTTAATGGCAGAGGCGATTGAAGCAGTTTTTCCGGGCACGAAATTCGGAATTGGTCCTTCAATTGAAAATGGCTTTTACTATGACCTTGATTTAGGCGATCACTCTCTTACTACGGAAGATTTAAAACTGCTTGAAGAAAAGATGACGGAATTTTCAAAACGAGACGTTCCGTATGAACGGCGCGAAGTGAGTTGGGAGGAAGCAGTACAGTATTTTCAGAAAAAGGGTGATCAATATAAATTAGAATTGCTTGAGGGGTTTAAAGGCGAACAGATCAGCATGTACCACCAAGGTAACTTTACTGATTTGTGTTACGGACCGCATGTTCCGTCTACAGGGAAAATAAAATTCATAAAATTGCTGAGCATCGCGGGCGCGTATTGGCGCGGCAGCGAAAAGAACAAGATGCTTCAGCGTATTTATGGAATCACTTTCCCGACGAAACAGGAATTAGATGAGTATTTGTTCCGCATTGAAGAAGCAAAGCGGCGCGATCATCGCAAGCTTGGTGTTGAGCTAGAACTTTTTTTACTGACGCCAAAAGTCGGTGCCGGTTTGCCAATCTGGCTTCCCAAAGGAACGATTCTTCGGGAGACCCTAGAAAAATTTTTGCGTGAAGAGCAACGCAAGCGTGGATATCTTCCGGTCATCACCCCGCATATTGGTAATTTGGAGTTGTATAAAACATCGGGACATTATCCGTATTACAAAGATTCACAGTTTGCGCCGATTACGATGGAAAGTGGCGAGCAGTTTTTATTGAAACCGATGAACTGTCCGCATCATCATCAAATTTATGCATCAAAACCGCGGTCGTATCGTGATCTTCCATTGCGCCTTGCTGAATTTGGAACGGTGTACAGATACGAACAATCAGGTGAAATGAATGGATTGACGAGAGTGCGCGGTTTTACACAGGACGATGCGCACATTTACTGCGCGCAAGATCAGTTAAAAGATGAAATTAAACGAACGGTAGAACTGACACAGTTGGTGTTTCATACGTTCAACATGAGTGTGACTACACGGTTGTCGTACCGTGACGATAAGAATACAGAAAAATACGGCGGCAACACTGAATACTGGGAACGTGCTCAACGTGAAATTAAAGAAGTTGCCGATGAAATGGGATTGAATTATTTTATTGGAGTCGGCGAAGCTTCGTTCTATGGACCCAAAATTGATTTCATGGTGAAAGATGCCATCGGGAGAACTTGGCAGTTAGGAACGGTGCAGGTTGATTATGTCATGCCGGAACGGTTTGAGCTTGAATATATCGGCAGCGATGGACAAAAACATCGCCCGGTTATTATTCACCGTGCACCGTTTGGTTCAATGGAACGATTTGTTGGTTTACTGATAGAACATTACGCCGGTGAATTTCCTGTGTGGCTTGCACCCGTTCAAGCTGTTGTAATGCCTATTACCGATGCGCAATTTGAATATGCTCAATCGGTTGTGCAGAGATTAAAAGAAGCGGGACTCCGAGTTGAAATAGATGAGCGGAATGAAAAAATCGGTTATAAAATTCGGGAACATGAATTGAAGAAAATTCCTTATATGCTCGTTGTGGGGGAAAAAGAAAAGCAGATTGATTCGGTTTCGCTTCGCCAGCATAAAAAAGGGGATATTGGAGTTGTTTCGGTTGCAGAGATTATCAAGAGACTTTCAGAAGAAAACTCAGTATATTCACACACAAATTAGGAGATACACCTATTAAAGAAAAACGTCCTCGACTCAACGAAGAAATTCGCGGTGATATGATTCGTGTTATTGAAGATGGCGGCGGGCAAATCGGCGTCATGACACCAAGAGAAGCACATGCACTGGCTATTCAAAAAGGAAAAGATCTTATCGAGGTTGTACCGAATGCTGTTCCTCCGGTCTGTAAGATTATGGATTTTGGAAAGTTTAAGTACGAGCTTCAGAAAAAGGAAAAACTTCAAAAGAAACATCAGCACGTATCACAATTAAAAGAACTTCGTTTCCATCCCAACACTGATACGCATGATTTTGAGTTTAAAACAAAACATGCAATTCAATTTCTTGAAGACGGTGATAAAGTAAAAGCGACGGTGATCTTTAAAGGGCGTGAGGTTGCCTACAAGGAGCAAGGAGAAGAATTATTAAATCAGCTTACGGAAAGACTTTCAAATATCTCAAAAGTTGACCAGCCGTTGAAAATGGAAGGACGTTTTATGGTGATAATCTTCACGCCGGATAAATCGGCAAAATCAAAGTCTGAAAAACAAAAACAGGAACAATCTAACTAAAGGGTGTACAGTATGCCAAAGATGAAATCTCACCGGGGTGCACGGAAGACATTTTCCTTAACTGGATCGGGTAAACTTAAACGACACAAAATGTCTCGCCGCCACATCTTGACGAGCAAATCGACGAAGCGCAAACGTCATTTGCGCAGATCAACGCTTGTGTCAAAAGCCGATGCACCGAAGATTAAAGAAATGTTGTTGTAAAATTAATTCACCGATTCAATTCATTAAAAGGAGACAAGAGCAACTATGCCACGTTCGCAAAATAAAGTTGCCTCCCATCGCCGTCGCAAACGCATTTTAGCGCAAGCGAAAGGCTACTGGGGCGCGAGAAGTAAAGTCCTGACCATTGCTAAGCATCATGTCGATAAAGGCATGCAATACGCTTACCGCGATCGTAAGGCAAAAAAGAGAACATACCGACAATTGTGGATTGCCCGTATCAACGCGGCGGCCCGTCTTCACGGTATTACATATTCTAAACTCATTGCAGGGTTAAACAAAAAAGCAGTATCCATCAATCGTAAAGTGTTGGCGGAACTGGCTGTCCATAACCCGGAAGCTTTTGCTCAAATCGTAACATTTGTCAAAGCGTAAGTTAAAGCTTCCCATCCCTACATTGTATGAGTAGAGGTGGGGAGCTTTTTATTTTCTACGAAAAATCGATGCCAATGATAGACGAAAAAATCGTTTCCATTCAATCTGAAATCGAAAAAATACTTCCTTCGATCTCATCCAAAGAAATGTTAGAAAATTTCCGTATCGAGTTCCTTGCTCGTAAAGGAAAAGTCGCTTCGCTGTACGACGATTTAAAAACAGTCCCTAGTGAACAAAAACCGGTGTACGGTCAAAAAGTAAATGCCTTACGTAAGTATACCGAAGAACAATTCCAACTTCTCAAATCAAGATTAGATTCAACAGTTTCTGAAAAAGAAGAATTTCTTGATCGTACGCTGCCGGGAAGAATGCGGCCGCGTGGGACACGTCACCCGATAACACAAACGATGGAAGAGATGAAATCAATCTTTATTTCAATGGGATTCGGAATTGTCTATGGTCCTGAAATTGAAGATGATTACCACAATTTTGAAGCACTAAATTTCCCCCCAAACCACCCTGCACGAGATATGCAGGATACATTCTTCATCAAGGACGATGTGGTTCTTCGAACGCACACGACACCGGTCCAAATTCGCATCATGAAACATCGAAAACCTCCGATTCGAGTGATCATGCCGGGGCGTGTGTATAGAAATGAAGCAGTCAGCGCGCGAAGCAATTACTTTTTCCATCAGGTTGACGGTTTATACGTTAATGAAAAAGTGACCTTTGCTGAATTGAAGGGAACATTAATTACATTTGCAAAAAGTTTTTATGGCAGCAGTATAAAGTATCGTTTTCGACCGAGCTTTTTCCCATTTACCGAACCAAGTTTAGAAATGGATATTACGTGCTTTTTGTGCTCCGGTAAAGGATGCCGTATATGCAAACACACTGGCTGGCTTGAAGTTTTAGGTGCAGGCATGGTTCATCCAAATGTTTTGAGAAATTGCGGATACGATCCGGAAAAAGTTTCAGGGTATGCATTTGGAATGGGCGTTGATCGCATTTCGCTGTTACGATATGGAATTGATGATATAAGAACGTTTTTTGACAATGATATACGATTTCTAAATCAGTTTTAATAAAATCTCTATGCGTATAAGTTACAATTGGTTAAAGAAATATATTGATGTAAAAATAAGCCCAGAAGAACTTTCAAATAAGCTAACGAATCTAGGATTGGAAGTTGAATCTGTTGAGAATCTTGGTAGTCAATATACTGGATTTGTTGTTGGTGAAGTTGTAGAAGTTCAGAAACATCCTAATGCTGATCGCTTAACGGTTTGTAGGGTGAAAGTAGAGAGGGGAAAAGAACCACAGCAAGTTGTGTGTGGTGCTCCCAATGTATCCAAAGGACAAAAAGTTATCGTTGGACTTGCCGGGGCGACAATTCCTAAAAATCAACACGACCCAAATGGAAAACCATTCACGCTTTCAAAGGTGAGCTTACGCGGCGTTGAATCAAATGGAATGATCTGTTCAGAGTATGAACTTGGATTAGGCGATGATAAGAGTGGGATTAAAGTTCTTGATGCACACGCAAAAGTTGGAACATCGCTGGCTGAGTATTTGGGAGTGAATGATACTGCTTTTGAAATTGGCATTACTCCAAACCGCCCTGATTGTTTGAGTCATATTGGCATTGCACGAGATGTTGCCGCTGCGTACAAGAAAAAATATGCCCGGCCAGTGTTTAAATTGCGCGAAAATAAAAAACTTTCAATTTATAAACTTGCGAAAGTAAAAGTAGAAGATACTCACGCATGTCCTCGTTACTCTGCACGTCTTATTGAAAATGTCAAAGTTCAAGAATCACCTTCATGGTTGAAAAATTTTCTTAGCGCTGCAGGGCTTCGTCCAATCAATAATATTGTCGACATCACTAATTTTGTAATGCTGGAATATGGACAGCCTTTACATGCTTTTGATTACGATGCACTTGCTCAACATACCATAGTTGTGAAGAACGCGAAAACTGGTGATCGATTTACTACACTCGACGGAAAAGACCATCAACTGGATGGTACTGAATTGATGATATGTGATGGTAAAAAAGCAGTTGCCCTTGCAGGTGTGATGGGGGGATTAAATTCTGAAATTTCTCGTAGTACAAAAAGCGTACTTTTAGAATGTGCCTACTTTTCTCCAGTCAGTATTAGAAAGACTGCAAAAAAACTTGGAATAAGCACAGAGGCATCGTATCGTTTTGAACGTGGAACTGATCCAAATATTGTCATTGAAGCTTCGGCGCGTGCCGCAAGTCTTATTGCAGAATTATCCGGAGGAGAAGTCGCGGGTGGATGTATTGACGTATATCCTAAAAAGATTTCGCCAAAGAAAATATCTTTAAGAACTGAAAGAGTAAATGATATTTTAGGAACATCAATTTCAACAAAACAGATTTCTGATCTATTGAATGCCATCGAAATCAAAACTCAAAAGGGTAAAAGGAAGGCAAGTTTTGTTTGTCATGTCCCAACATTTCGTCCGGACATTGAACAGGAAATTGACCTCATCGAAGAAATTGCTCGACATTATGGCTACGATAATATCAACAATCAAATTCCCGGTGACGTAATCTTCACACTTCAAGATAAAAAAGAAGCGAAGATTAACGAAATTCGGAATTGGTTTGAGTCAAATGGTTTTAATGAAATTATGACTAACAGTTTGATCGACAACTCTCTTGCAGCGTCTTTTTCAGATAAGACAGTAAAAGTACGGAATCCGTTGACTATTGAATTGGAAGTGTTGCGCCCATCGCTGTTACCGACAATGTTACAATCTGTTTCACATAACTACAATCATGGCGCTGCCAAGTTGCACTTTTTTGAAATTGGGACAGTTTTTTCTTCTGCAGATTTAACCAGGCCAAATCCTGTAAACGGGTATTCAGAGCAAAATATGCTTGGAATTTGTATGTCTGGAGATGCGAATCAACTTTCTTGGAATGAAAAGCTTCGTCCCATCGACTTGTATGATCTTAAAGGGGTTGCACAGTCATTGTTTACCAAGCTGGGACTTGACAATATACATTTAATTTGCTATGATGCATCAAAATCTTTAACTGAATCGGCGATTGACATTGAAATAAATAATACTTATGTCGGTTTTATCGGAAAATGTAAAAAAATTGTTTTGGAGAAATTCAAGATTGAAAAGGATGTTTACTTTGCTGAGATCAATCTTGATTTAGTTACTGAATTTGAAGTTAGTCGAAAGTTTAGCGAATTTTCAAAATTTCCAACTGTTATCCGCGATGTTGCATTTCTTCTAAGAAATGAAGTCACAGTTCAAGAAATAGAAGATGAGATTCGGAAAGCAGGCGGAAAGCTTATTACAGAAGTTACCGTTTTTGATATTTTTTCCGGGAAAGCCTTGGGAGAGGGACAAAAAAGTGTCGCGTTTTCTTTAAAGTTGAATTCCGGTGAGAAGACACTATCTGAAGAAGAAATAGAAAAAATTATCAGCAATATAGTTCACGCAGTACAATCAACATTCGGAGCTGTATTACGAAGCATCTAAAATTGGCAGAATGGTGGATCAAAAGATAGAACAAGAAGCACCCGATGCAGTACATTCGGTAGAAAATGCTCTTTCAGCGTTGTGGGAGAAAGCTCGTGAAGCTTCATTTCTGATTTCATCGCTGCGAGAGGAAAAGAAAAAATTGGCGCAGCGACTTGAAGAGCTCGAAGAAGAGTTGATGGAAACAAAAAATGATCTCATCATCAAGCAAACCCATCTTGAACAATTAAGGAATGAACCGACGTTGTCTGAGGAATCAAAATCGAACGGAGGAGTTCAAATGAGCGATACTGAGAAACGAATTTTGGAGCAGAAATTAAAAAATGTTATATCAAAGTTAGACCAATATCTTTCATCATAGGTAGAACAACCGGCTGATAGACCGGGGCTTCAAATTGCTATTACGACATATGGACAGAAAAAGCGTACGTGTTAAAATATTCGGATCTGAATATCCTCTTCGGGGTGACAGCGAGGAATTCACGAAAAAAGTTGCATCGCATGTTGATGCAATGATTCATAGTGTTCACGACAAGATTCCTGAACAACCTCCGCTCACCATTTCTGTTCTTGCTGCGCTGAATATTACCGAGGATCTTTACAAGGAACGTGAAAAAAACTTCCAGCTTATTTCATCGCTGGAATACGAACTTTCAAAAATCACAAACTATTTAGATACCAGTATAAACAGCACAGAGTCGTAGTACAAACAAAAATTAGGAGCCCAGAAAATAAAAATAAAATCCGCACTATCAGCCACAGACAAATAAAATAAAGAACGATAGTTAATATCATGGGAGTTCGACTCGTGACCGTGATATTACAGGCCTCAGTCCAGTGAAAACTGGATAGCGCGAAAGCCCAAGGGTTGTCCGGC
This sequence comes from Bacteroidota bacterium, assembly GCA_028749215.1. Classification (GTDB taxonomy): domain Bacteria; phylum Bacteroidota; class Ignavibacteria; order UBA10030; family UBA8401; genus JAQUOA01. The sequence goes on along the minus strand of JAQUOA010000031.1, from coordinate 4,699 downwards.
AGTGTCGGACTAGCAAACAGAGGAAGTAAGAGACGATTAGGCGAACACCCACCGTGTAAGAAAGAAAGTTCTTTCATTACACTTGTCTTAGGTTGATGTGCGGATTTATTATTTTAAATACTGGAGATGTAATGGATACCAATTTAGTATATATCATTGTTGTTGCTGCTATAGGAATAGTGTCATTTTTTATCGGATGGTTCGTGAACAGCAAAATCGGACAGAATAAGATTTCATCGGCCGAGGAACGCTCCAAGAAAATACTTGCCGATGCCGAACGAGATGCTGCTGCAATCCAAAAAGAAAAACTTCTTGAAGTGAAGGATGAATGGTATCGAAAAAAACACGAATTTGAAAATGAAGCAAATCAGAAGCGCAATAAGCTTCAGGCGTACGAAAAACAGATTGATGGACGTGAGGAAAATATTGATCGAAAAGTTGAACTTCTGAACAAGAAAGAGAAAGAGGTTCAATCTCTTCAGAAGATCAATGAGACCAGAGCGAAAGATATTGAACAAAAAAACCAACAGCTCGATCAGATGTTGATTGATGAAAACTTACGGCTTGAACGAGCCTCAGGCATGTCTCGGGATGAAGCAAGAAAACTTTTACTGGATAATCTTCTTGATTCTGTCAAAACAGAAGCATCACAATCGATAAAAGACATCAGGGACAAAGCGAAGGAAGAAGCCAAAAAGGAAGCTCAAAAAATTATCGTGCAAGCAATTCAACGATCTGCGGCTGACCATGCTGTTGAAACAACCGTCAGTGTATTGAATATCCAGAGCGATGAAATGAAAGGGCGTATTATTGGGCGTGAAGGACGTAATATTCGAGCATTTGAAGCTGCAACAGGCGTAGATGTTATTGTAGATGATACACCAGAAGCTGTTATTTTATCAGGCTTTGACGCGTTTCGGCGAGAAGTTGCAAGAATGTCATTGGAGCGATTGATCGCGGATGGCAGAATTCATCCGGCGCGGATTGAGGAAGTCGTTGCAAAAGTAAAAAGTGAGCTTGAAGAGGAAATACTTCGGGTGGGAGAAAACACCCTCCTTGAAGTTGGCCTCCCCGGTGCTCATCAAGAAATTACCAAACATATTGGCAAGATGAAGTACCGTACAAGTTATGGTCAAAATTTGCTCCAGCATAGCATTGAAGTGTCATATCTCTGCGGTGTCATGGCATCAGAACTTGGTCTCGATGTCAATCTTGCAAAGCGGGCTGGATTGCTGCACGATATCGGCAAAACCGTTGATCGAAGCATTGAGGGACCGCACGCAATTATAGGATTGGAAATGACGCGCAAGTATAATGAGCATACAATTGTTGTGAATGCTGTTGGTGCTCACCATGATGATATTCCGATGGAACATCCAATTGCTGCACTGGTACAGGCAGCAGACTCAATCAGCGGTGCACGCCCTGGTGCACGCCGCGAATCTGTTGAAGGATATGTGAAGCGTTTAGAAAAATTAGAGGAGCTGGCAAAATCATTTAAGGGTGTTCAATCAACGTATGCAATTCAAGCAGGACGGGAAATTCGCGTGATAGTAGAACACGATAAAGTTGACGATGCAATGGCAGATCAATTGGCCCACGAAATTGCTCACAAGATACAGCAAGAGATGGAATATCCGGGTCAGATTAAAGTTGTCGTTATAAGAGAAGTACGATCTGTATCTTTCGCTAAATAAATTTCATAGACTATGATTTTTATTGGAGTTACGGGCGGCATTGGAAGCGGAAAATCGTTGGTGTGTTCTTTATTTGAGAAAAAAGGAATCCCAATTTTTTTTGCAGACACAATTGCAAAAGAAGTTCCGCAAAAAAATGCGAAAGTGCTAAAAGAAATTAGCGACGTGTTTGGTCCCGACATCGTCAATGTTCCCGCAAAAACTATCGACAATAAAAAATTAGCCGCAATAGTCTTTTCGGAGCATGAGAAACTTCAACAGTTGAATGCCATTCTTCATCCCAAAGTATTTGACGAATTCCAAAAATGGAAAAAGGCTGTAAATCAATCTTGCCACTTTGCATTAGTCGAAGCCGCATTGATTTTTGAATCAGGCATGGATGAGATATTAGATTATGTCCTTGCTGTTACTTCTGATGAGAGTACTCGTATTCAAAGAGTTATGAGGAGGGATGCAGCATCTGAAGAGCAGGTAAGGGCCAGAATGCACCGCCAAATGCCGGCGGAAGGATTAGCCGAACTCTCTGATTTTGTGTTGCACAATGACGGCTCAATTGACGACCTTACGTCAAAAATAGATTTTCTTCATTCACTTTTTTCGACATTAAAAGAACGAACAGACGTCCAATGACTTTACAAGAAAAAGAATCGCAACTTTTCTTCCATACATACAAACGACTTTTCTTAGAGGTTGTGCGCGGCGAAGGATGCTATCTCTTTACGCGCGACGGGAAAAAATATTTGGATATGTTTTCCGGTTTAGCGGTAAATGCGTTGGGCTATGCCCATCCGGTAATTGTCAAAGCGATTGAGGAGCAGGCAAGAAAGTACACGCATCTTTCTAATTTCTTCATTCAAGAACCGCAAGTACAGCTCGCCGAACGCCTCATTCAACTTTCAGGTTTTGAAAAAGTTTTCTTTTCAAACAGCGGAACGGAAGCGATCGAAGGGTCCATTAAACTCGTTCGTAAGTGGGGTAAGACACGAAATAAGAAAATAATTTTTGGAATGAGCAATGGTTTTAGCGGACGGACAATGGGCGCTCTTTCGTTGATGGATAAAGAGAAATATAGGGAAGGGTACGAACCATTTTTACCAAATTTTGGCACTATTTGCTACAATGATGCACATGATTTGAAATCTAAAATCGATGATAATACTGCAGCTGTTTTTTTGGAGTTTATTCAAGGCGAAGGTGGAATTGTCTGTGCTTCACCTGAATTTATTGCAACGCTGAAAGAGCTTCGAAACAAATTTAATTTTTTAATTGTCGCCGATGAAATTCAATCTGGCATTGGACGAACCGGAAAATTTTTTGGATATCAGCATTTTGATATTATTCCGGACATTGTTACGATTGCTAAACCCATTGGCGGTGGGTTACCGCTTGGTGCTATTCTCGGCTCTAACAAAGTTGCCGAAGTATGGCATTACGGAGTCCATGGAACAACGTTTGGCGGCAATCCGGTTGCCTGTGCGGCTGGAGTTGCAACGCTTGAGACGGTGATGAAGGATGAATTTTTATCTAATGTAAAAAATACAGCGCAATATTTTTTTTCGAAGCTTAACAATTTGAAATCACGCTTTCCGATCATCAAAGAGATTCGCGGATATGGTTACATGATTGGAATTGATCTGACGATTGAAAGTTCACCGCTGGTTGATGAAATGTTGAGACAGGGAGTTCTTGTCAATTCAACAGCTTCCACGGTCATTCGGATTCTTCCACCGCTCATTGCCGGAAAGCCTGAATTTGATACGTTACTGAATGTTTTAGAAAACGTTCTAGCAGAACATAGTGTTGTGTAAGAATTCTTTTTGAGAAGACTTGACATTACAACTTACTTTCATTTATATTTGTTCGGCATATGGTGTTTCACAAACTAACTAATGTACAATTATCTATAGGAGTACTGCTATGAAGAAAATTCTCACTCTTGTTATAGCGATTGTGATGTTATCAGGCCTTACAATGGCACAAAATTCCGTAAACGCAGGTTCAAAATCATTGAACTTCACGTTTGCAGGCCTTGGTGCATTCGGGCTTAATGGAACCGGTCCTTCTGGTGGGCTTGGAATATCCTATTTCATGACTCAAGATGCTGCACTTCGTCTTGGATTACAAATTGGATTGACAAGCAAAACTACTCCCGCAGCAGCCACAGGGAACACAGATGCTACGGAATCGACATTTGATTTTGGAATTGGTGCTGATTATTTAATGTACATGTCTGGTGCAACATCCAAAGTTCGACCTTATGTTGGACTAGGTGTAGGAGTAGGAATTGCCTCCTCTGACAAAAAACCTTCTGTTGCTAATAATCCGGCTAATGGAACTGTTGTCGAACAAACGAATGGCCGAGGAGGTGTTGATGGATTTAAACTAAATGTCGCTGGAATACTTGGGGGAGAATTTTTCCTTTATCCTGAATTAAGTCTATCGGCTGAATACCAGCTTGGCTTATTAGGGCTTCTTTCACCTGCCGATCAAGTTCAAAAAGTACAAGGTCAAGCAGACGCAACGGCAAAAGGACAATCTGTAACAAATATCCTGGGCTTTGGTGCAGCAGGTGCAACATTACACATTTATTTCTAATCTGAACAAGATTCGAAATCGAGAGGCGTTCTGCAAATACAGAACGCCTTTTTAATTTTAAACTGCTAGTCAGCAATGTAATTTAAGCAACAGGGATATTTATTTTTCTTTTTTGTATATTGATGTCATGAAAATTCAGACAGATTTTCTTGTTATTGGAAGCGGCATTGCAGGGCTTTCGTATGCTTTAAAGGTCGCGGAGTTTGGGACGGTTGCCATCGTCACCAAAAAAGAAAAAGCAGAGTCCAACACAAATCTAGCACAGGGAGGAATTGCAGCAGTTATTTCCAGTGAAGATAATTTTGCTTCCCACATTGAAGATACCATGAAAGCTGGAGCGTATCTTTGTCATCGTGATACTGTCGAGTTGGTTGTAAAAGAGGGGCCGGAACGAATCAATGAATTGA
>JAQUOA010000202.1 GCA_028749215.1 Bacteroidota bacterium | reverse complement strand
ATATTCATCTCGACCATCATAATTGTTTTGAAATAATCGTGACCAAGGGCAAATCGAAAGAAATCGAGGAGCTCTATCAGAAGCTGAAGTCCATCAAAAGTGTGAAGCACGCGGGATTTATGATGGCAACGAAGGGAAAAGATTTGCCCTGACGCCAAAGGGGCTGTTGACCGGGAGCGCATTCCCGTAGCGAGGCGTAATTATAACTGGTAACCTTCCTTGCCGGAAAAAGCCGAAGGCTTTACAATGCGCTCATCTGTCCCGATAAAATCGGGATTGCGCTGCAAACCGCATCGCTCAACGTATCATCATATACGCCTCGCAATACGGTTCTTGCGCGTCTTGCATCTAATTCCATTAAGCATTCATAATGGCACTAATCCAGTGCCAATTGGTTAATTGACGGATGGCCGATTTATTGGCCGTCATTTCCTCAAGCCCAATCACTGCTTGTGCTGTTGCTGCATCCAATGAATCGAAAACACGGTTTGCAAAGTAATCCCTTCTGAGTTTGTTCCATATCTGTTCCGCTGGGTTCAGTTCAGGCGAATAAGGCGGTAGCCTCAGCAGTGCTATGTTATCCGGAACTTTGAGTTCTTTACTGCGATGAGATGATGCGCCGTCTACAACCATTACGACAAACTCATCTTTGTGCACATTGCTAACTTCAAGTAAGAAACGTGACATATTATCCGTATTCATCTTTTTGGCGGTCATGAAATCAAGACAACCATCCCATGGACTCACGGCTGCATATTCGTAGCGAAACTCACGAACCAAAGCCAAGTTCACCACTGGCCTGTGGGGCGCAGGCGCCCAACAGGATCGAGGATCGCTCATGCGACCCAAACGCGCTTCATCTTGAAACATCAACCTTAAAGGTAAATGATCTTTATTTTTCATGCCGGCGGCAACCACTGCTTCGGAGATTTTTTTTTAAATTCGTCCTGCAATGCCGGATCGCTTTTCGGATGCTTTGTGTCGGGCTGGATTTTTCGCCAACCATGACGTGCCAACAATCGGTATGTTGTTGACATTGGCACATCATATCCCAATCGTTCAGTTAAAGCCGCATGGATCGGGGGTACGGTCAAAACACCACCACCGGTTGCCATATCTTCCCATTTTTTAAGGAATTCCTTTTCTTCTTCAAGGGTCATTGAAGAATGCCGTCGTCCGCCCCATGATTTACTGACTGTGTCATCTTGCTTGCTAATATCGCCGCGGCTCCGGAAAATGGTTCGCCGACTTGCACCAAGTATTTCTGAAGCTAGGTCAGCCGTCAAACCTAGCTTGCCTATTAATATCACTGAAAGGGCCTTTCGGTATTGGGTTATCGTCTTGCTCTTGTCACGCATCTGCTTTGCTCGTTCAATTTCTTCCTTACCGATATTTGCTTGTCTCGACATGGTTCACCTCCATGTCGATTATATATCATAGTGTCATCTTGATTGCAAATTGGAATCAGCATTTTTGAACAGCCCCACAAAAAAAGAGCTATAATTAAGGTAATTTGGAAATTAAATTTCATTGCGCCCATCCGACATATTCATTAAGCTGCCTTAAACAGAACATGATTTGACAGTGAGTGTAAATTTAATCAATAATTTCCTGTTATCTTCATTTTTCATATTTATAATTTTGTGCTAGGTTACAACTTGCAATCATCAAAAAATCATTCTTTACGGTATTGTATAATCCATGCAATATAAGGTCGTCGATGAACTGTCCAGTCTCGCCTCAAAATATATATATTGATACAAGCTCCCTCAGAAGTATGAGTTTTAAGAAGGATGTAGCAAGCTTACTCGCTTTATCAAAAGCGGGAAAAATAAGATTATATATAAGCGAAACAACATTGTGGGAAAGAGGAAGGCAACAATATGAAAAAGATTCCGCTGGCGATCGCGTTGTGCCTTATCCAGATGGAATCAATCGTTATTTGACATGGTTCAAGATTCTTTTTGAAAAACACGGTGTAATAGTAATCCCCTCTGATAATGGCATCACGGATCGAGCAGTGTTACACATGCAGAATACCAATTTATACTTCAAACAAGACAACGAAAATGATCAGCGTGATGCCCACGTTTTAGCAACTGCGGATTTAAAGTTAGAAAAAAACGCATTAATTCTTTGTAGTGACAATGCTCTAGTGCAGGCTTTTGAAAAGATTGGATTCACCGTTTGCAGAGATTTTAAAAACTTTCTATTAGAAATTATGGGTGAGGAAGCGGATATTCCAACACTTGAAAAGCCTAGCTTAGATACACTAGATGAATATCAAATATCTACAACTTTTAGTGAATCTTTTCGGCGATTTATTAATAAAGCCGACCATCGTTCTAATGAATACCTAACTAAGTTGCCAAGCATAACAGATAAACTTCGTGCAAAACTTGCAAATATGAATATTTTGGATGCCGAAATAAGAAAGCGGATACTTGGATATATACAATGGTTCTCTCCCGTGGGCAAAAAAGATTTATACTTACTTTTAGAACGAAGGCATTATAATACTGAGCAAATAGAAAGCAATGCTCAGCGCCTTAAACAAGAAAATCTCTTAATTGAAACTGAAAATTTTTGGCTTACAAACAGACAGAATGCCGAATCGAGAGAAATCTGTGATCAGGCAATGGCCGTTGTAATACAGGAAATATTAGAAATTATGGAGCTAAACTAATGGAAAAAAATCTAAAACAAAAAGCTCTACAAAACTTAGCTCAAACTGCAGGAGAAGTTGCTGAAGAAGCTATTAAGAAGGAATCTGCAAAAATTATTGCAGTACTTCAAAAAGAGACTCAGTATGAAAAAATAGTCGACGACTTGGTATTACTAGATACAATAGCTTATCGTGTTTATGAACAAGCGTTTATGGCCATTAGAGATTTTTTAGAAAGATTGAAAAGTCTGAAATTGACCTACGAAAATATACTAGGCTTCTCTTCTGAACAATTAAGTGAGTATCGAAATAATTTTGATTTGATTGTTAAGTCTCTCGAAGTATTAGAAAATATACGTTATCATAAACCATCAGAAATTCTTGATATTTTCTTTGAATATTCCTGTCATGAAAAAGAAAACGTTGCCAAACAAGCAATTCAGGGAATAAGCAAATTAGCTGAGTATGACCTTGATATTTTTTATGGTGATGGAAAAAATTGGCTTGGTCTTGGGTGGGAACCTCAAGAAAAGGTTCTGGAAAAAATTTCTTCGTTTGATAAAAATCAAAAGAAAAATTATTTTTCCGCTATTATTGTTTCCTGTACGCAGATACTCTCTCCCACTATTACTGGAACAAAGTCTAACTATAAAACCTTTACATTTCGCACTGGTGCGATGCCAGCAGAGGATGGTGTAAAACAAATCCGTAAAAAAGCACTTGATGAACTTCAGAATCTTTATTTGCTAGCAGAGAATATTGATCAAAAAAAGACAGTTCTGTGCACAATGGAAACGGCAACACATACACCGCATATGGGCAATTATGGGGATGATGTGAGGGCAATGATTATAGAGGATACTATTACCGTGATGAGATTTATTAGAGATATTGTGGCGTCTGGCGATATGCAAATCATGCAAAAAATTGAACACGATACATATTGGATCTTTTATCATAAAGGTACTCTCGACGAAACTATTCGAAAGATAGCATTTGAAATCAGGGATACACTGTATGAAAATAAAGAATACCAGAAGTTTCGTATTCTCATAGGATTTGAGAGCATTTTTCATGATTGGGAAAAGAGTGGGCCGGAAAGCGAAGATTTTGAATCCGAAGATAAGTTTCGAGAAAAAGAAGCTCTGAAATTAGCGGAAGCTATTAATGAAGAAACTTATAATGAATGGGAAAAGCGCATTATCAGTTATGCAAGTATTGAATCTAATGACATGGCGACATTTCCTTATTTTGGGAAGTTTTTAGAGCATTTTGGCAAAACCTCTCCAGCTTTAGCTCTAAAGCTTTTATTAGACACTTCAGATCAACTAGAGAGATTTATCATAGCAATATTTTGTGGTGTTATGGAAACGGAACGTAAAGGCGATGTATACTCCCTAATAGAGAAATGGTGTGATGAAGGAAAGTATTTGTTTAGCGTTGCCAGATTCTTTGAATATTCGCCTGAACTAAATGAAAAATTGCTTAACAAAATATTAAATAAGGCTATAGCAAGCAATGACTTAAATACATTAAACCAGATAATTTCTATTGTTTCTGTGCAATATAATGAAAAGAATAAGCCTCTGATTAAAAGTATTTTTATGCCTGCCTTGGAAAAACTGACCGCTAATAAAAACTCAAACTGGATATTTAGTGTCTGGTTTAGAAAACAACGTAAAGACGTTATAGCAGATATGGGAAATACTGAACTCAAAGCTATTCTCGATAATCTGTTTTGTTTAAAAAGAATTGATTACCATGCAGAAGATATATTGTGCGAAATAGCAAAACATGTTCCCGAATTGGTGATTCAATTTTTCTGTGAGCGTCTTTCAAAAGAGAAAGATAAGGATGATAATGGCAGATATGAGGCAATTCCGTTTAATTTTCACAAGTTATCAGAACCTTTATCTCAACACCCAGTACAAGTAGTTGATGCAGTCCGAAATATATATGATGGTAATTATGGCATGTTTACATTCCGTGGAGCACGACTTCTAAAAAATATATTTCCGAACTTTCCTATAGAATTTCAAAATAAGCTTTTTGAAGTTGTTCAATCAAAAGAAAAAAATGACCTACTTTTTGTAATGGCCATACTCAGAAATTATGACGGCAACTCAATCATTAATAATTTCATTAAAGAGATAGTTAAAATATTGCCTGATGGCAGCGACCTTACGGTTGAACTTATTCTTGTACTACAAAGTACAGGTGTTGTGTCTGGGGAATATGGGTTTGTAAATGCGTTTAAGCAAAAACTAGAAGATATACAACCTTGGTTGCAAGATGAGAGTCTGAATGTTAAAAAGTTTGCTCAGAATTACATAAACAGTCTTGAAAAGCGCATTGAGTTTGAACAAAAAAATGCAGATGAAAGAGTTGCCTTACGTAAGCATGAATATGGCTCAGGCGAAGATTGAACTAAGGGGATATTTTCTGCGCACCTTTCAACCACTAATCCTAA
>JAQUOA010000030.1 GCA_028749215.1 Bacteroidota bacterium | reverse complement strand
GTAACTATCACCGATTTTAAGACGATGAAAGTGAGAATTAATAAACCAATGCGGAAAATTTTAAATTTTATCATGACACATATTCGGTTATTGTTTATCGTCAGATTCTTTAAGCTCTTCTTCTTTCATCCGCTCTAATTCAAGCGGATGTTCGTCGTACATTTCTTCTTCGGAAATTGTACCGCGAAGCCATGCAAGATTCATCGGATAAACGTCGGGATTGAAAATGACAAAATAGAAATGCCATACAACTATTGAAAGCGCCGCTAACCACGCTTCATAAAAATGAACGGTGCGAGCAACATCCCACCACTGTTTGGTAATCAGGTTCAAAAACGTATTATCGAACCACAGGATCATACCGGTCAGCCCCATCACAATTGTACCCCAAATCAGTGCCCAATATTCCGCTTTTTCAATGTAACTGAAACGATCAAGTTTCGGCTTTTCATCAGCCATACCAAGATTATATTTGGCAATTCCAATAGCATCATGCACATCTTGAATCTTGGGGACCAAATCACGGATCAATTGTTTGCCGCGGGGAACAAAAAATATGTAATAGACGTGATACAGACTTGAAAGCACCATCACAACAGCGGCAACGCGATGCAAAATTCCACGAACTTCAAACACAGCAGGGCTGAGTGACCGAATCGGAAGCACCCACCACGCATCAGGATATCGAAGCATAAATCCGGTAAAGACTAATGTAATGAAGCTTAACGCCAGTGAAGCGTGCTGCAGTCTTTCTCCCAAGGTCATACGAACATAGAGTGAATGACCTAGTTCATCATCGAATCCTGCGCCGTGACGACGATGTTGCAGCCTGCGCTTTGCTTTTTTCACAAAATCTAAAATGTTGTGTGCAGCCATTCCCCCGATGGTAACTGTGATGAGAATGATGTAGAGGTTCGTCACAAAATAGATAATCTGATTCTCTTCCGTTGATTTGGTGAGAACAACGTGGACTTCTCCCTGCGCAAAATTTTGATTTGCACCTGGGTGACACTTGCCGCATGTTGTGGCAAGATTATTTTTATTGACGCGCGATTTCGGATCACTCGGCGGAAGAATATCATGGAAACCATGGCAGCTTGCGCAATTGGCTGCTTCAGTTTTTCCCGCCTTCACGGCAAGTCCATGGTAGCTGTCCATAAAACTTTCACTTCGTCCTGAGGCAAGGCCGAACTTCTCGGACATTTTCACCGAGCTATGGCATGGAGAACAGACTTCCGCAGAAACATGAAGTTTTGAAACCGGAGAGTTTGGATCTTTGTGAGCAAGAATTTTATGCTCACCATGGCAATCCGTACATACCGGAGCTGAGAGATTTCCCTTGGCAAACGATGTTCCGTGAATACTGGCGCCATATGTTTTTGCAATATCAGCATGGCATTGCGAACATGTTTGAGGAATATTTTTTTTGCTTACATGCGACAACGGATCTCCTGCCTTTTGCATTTCGTGACTGCCGTGACAATTGATGCACGTTGCGGCTTTGCCGTTGCCGTTCTTCAATGCCTGCGCATGAACACTTTGTTCGTATGCCATTACAAATTTCGATGTTGCACCGGTTGCGGCATCCTGTTTACTATGGCAGCTAATGCACATTTTCTCTTGCGTTAATTTTACCTGCACAGTATCGGAACGTGCACCGTTTGTCGGCATCAACACGGAGTGACACTTGATACAATTGGGAGCGTTCGGAGTTTGCGCGAACAAAGCTTTACCATGCGCCGAAGCTGAAAATTTTTCTTTCTCTGCCGCATGACAACTTCCGCACGCATTGACAATATTTGAAGAATTGAATTTTGATCCCGGTACTTTGGGAGAAACCACGTCATGCTTTCCGTGGCATTCTTTACACATCTTGCTCTTATCACTGCCGGTCGCGACAACGGTTTTGTGAAAGGTATGCTTTGGAATATTTTTTGCATGACATGATGCACACTGAACCGGTTCAATTTTCTCTTTGTGGGGAAGATTATTCGGGTCAAAGCCGGTATGGCATGTGATACAATTGAATTTTTTATGAGGAGAATTGCTGAGTGCATCGTCCTTAACAAAAATTGAAATAGTCTTCCCATTTTTATCCATCGTCAACGACTGATCTGAATGGCAGGCAAGACAATCTTCTTTTGTTTGTGAAACTGAGGTAATGCTAACCGCAAAGAAAAGGAGTGCTAATCTAAAGGGTAAATTCATAAAGTTGAATTAAAAAAGTGAAACGAAAGCTATAAAATGATAGGAACTCAATTAAAATAAGGCAAAGATTATGCCGTGAAATTGAGTAAAATTTCATCAAAAAGCATCGTTTATTTTTTCAACTTTGGGTTTGAATCGCTATTTTTTTCCAATAATAGGAGAAATGAAATGTGGGGAGAAAAATTGACGCCGGGAACTATTATTCAAGCATGATCATCCTTTATGAACTTTTAAAGTATCATAAAAGGACGACTCTAAATTGACAATGTACTATCGGGATACGGCAAACTGCAATTTAAGCAACTTGCTGCATGTGCATATTTACACCTATTTTTTTGAGAAACTCACTCGGTAATTCGCCACCGGCAAAAATAAAAACATAATCGTTTTGAAATTCTTGTTCCCCTTCGGTAGTTTGTAAAACAACGGTTGTCTCGCTAATATCTTTCACTTCGGAATTGAATAAGACCTTGACCTTTTTCCTTCCCATAAACTCACCAATATGTATTCGGTTACGTTCTTTAATACGGCTGAATTCACTTTTACGATAGGATAACGTCACTGTGTTATTTTTTTGCGAAGCTAAACCAATCGCTGCTTCAATGGCGGAGTCACCTCCACCGACAACAAGGACATGGTTTCCATTATATGAAGACGCGTCAATCAATCGATACGTAACCTTGGATAACTGCTCGCCGGAAACACCAAGTTTGCGCGGTGTACCGCGTCTGCCAAGCGCCAAAATAACATACTTTGCTTTTACAGATTGTGTGGTTGCTGTAATTGTAAAACATCCATCTACAGATTGAATGTCCGTTACTTTTTCGCCCGTTCGTATTTTGAGTCCGGTTTTTTTTATCACCGACTGCCAAAGATCAAGCAATGCCTCTTTGCGTGTAGTCGTAAGTTTTATTTTTCCCCACATTGGTAAATCAACAGGTGAAGTCATAACAACTTTTGCACGGGGATATTGTAGAACTGTTCCGCCAATATCATTCTGTTCAAGAATGATATATCGCATTTTTTTTTCTAAAGCAGTTAAACCAGCAGCAAAACCTGAAGGTCCGGCTCCTATGATAGCTACGTCATAGACATCATCATTGGCGGAAGTCGGCAACGTGGCAATATGCTGCATTACTTCAGTCCCTTGTCTAATAGCATTCTTAATTAAACCCAAGCCGCCCAACTCGCCAACGATAAACAGACCTTTAACAGTTGTTTCATAGTGATCTTGGATAATTGGTAGATCGGCGCTGCGTCCGGGTTTTGCCATCAACAATTGAATACCGCCAACAGGACATGCCTCGGCGCATAATCCATGACCAATGCATTTTGCTCCGTGGATAAGTGTGGCTTTCCCTTCAATAATTCCCAACACTTCGCCCTCAGGACACGCCTTCACACAAGCTGCACACCCAATACATAGAAGCGCATCAATTTGCGGATGAACGGTCGTTGCTTCCTGCAATCCCGAAATTTGCATCTGGTGAAGTTTCGCTCGCGCTTTCGATTCTTTCTTGTTAAAGCGTTTTAAATATGGAATCACCGTTGCGCCAATGAGCACGGCAGTGATGACAAGAGTAATAAGAGTTTCGTTCATAGTTTTCTTTCTGCTTAAAAACGAATTCCAACCTCAGCGTAAATTCTATAACTATTCATTGTGGCATCAAAAACACTGTCAAAGGAAAGCGATGAATACCAGTTGCGCGAAATGCGGTAACTAGCGTTGACAGTCGCTGTCTGCGTAACGTACGTCTGATGCAAACTTAACACTCTATACTTATAATAATCGTACCGAAGTGCTAACGAAAGCATGTAAAAGAATGTCCGATCCACATCCAGTGTAAAGTTTGATCCGTCGGAATACACGCCGACGATGTCGGCATATCGAATTCCGGCTCCTATTTCTGAACTGAGAATATCGGAAATGCGATATGTCCCGCTGAGTGTATACGCATCACGAGCATCCCCTTTCTTGGTGCGGTACGAGATATTTCCACCGAGGGACATAAAATATGGTAAACGCACTGTCGCCCCGCCGCGATAACCCTGCAAAAGATTCTTATCCAGCAACGTATCGGATATTGATTTCATTGTTTGAAAAAGATAAATCGTACGTGAACCGTCGTACCCGACATTGGTTGACAGCCACGGCATAGGATAATAATTAAGAGAGAGGTACGTATTTGAAAGCTTGAATGCTTTTTCTTTTACGCCGTTGTTGATGTCGTTCAACTCAATTTCTGTGCTTTCATAAATTGAAAATTCCGACCCCATCATGAAATGGTTTTGCAGGTACAAGAACTCTCGCTCAAGTTTATCCTTCACGAGTTGACGGGCGTAGGCAAGTGTCCCATCATATTGATGTAAAAAATCGGAGCCTTGTCGTACATTCACAAACAATGCACCATTTTTACTATTGGCATCAACACCCGTCGTCCGGTCTTGCACTTTCGACCCAAGAAGTAAACCCGTAGTCACATTTTTGTAACGATAGTAAACATGCCCCCCGTCAAATGTTCCCATCCCGCCGACATACGCCGAGGTCATTCTTCCGGCACCGTAGCCAAGCGATGCTTCCGGATCTTGATTTTGTATAGAAAATTCATACACCCGATTCTTCAGACGAGAATTGTCACCATAGCGGCTGTAAATATCCGACAGATCATAATAACTTCTTCCATACATGGAAAAGATAAGTCCCGTGCCATACAAATTCCGAACGTCCAAACGAGTGAGTAACGAAGGCTGACTGAGATTCAAACGCGAATCTTCAGCTATCACACCTGAATATTGAATGCCCACTCTCCCGGAAATAATATTTTCGTCATTTCCCATTTCTCTCTGCACCACAGGAGTTTGCTTTAGTTCTGCTGCAGCGACAGTTTTCACCGTATCTTGCCGTACGACAACAGACTGTACAATTTTATTAATCCGTGCGTCATCACCGATAGCAATAGGTGTTGTTTGCGAAAGAATCTGTGCAGCACACGAATGACGTGACACCGCGGTCACCATCACTTTGCCAATTTCTGTTGTCATATGAAAAATACGAAGAGTATCGTCCACGGCAATATTTTGATCTCGTCCCGCATCAACATAGACTACCGAAGCAGCCACGTACGAAACCGAATACCGGAATTCCTTCTTCTCTTGTGCAAGTGAGCGAAAAGCGCACAGAACTAGTATCAGTAAAAATATATTTTTCATCATTCCATTCATTTTATAATTTATTAGCCTCCGGCTTGACCGCTTGGATGACAGCGATAGCACGCCTGGCTTTGATACACATACCCTGAAACTTCTCCATGACGACCGTCAGTTCTTGCCTGTGAATGTTCGTGACAGTTTATGCATTCAAAGACAGCATAGTTCGGCGACGCAGCGTGACAATCAACGCAGGAGTTCCATCTTCCGGGACTATGTCTTGCTCCGGATCCAATTGGAAAATATTCATCGTGCGGGAAAAATACGGCCGGCTGCCATGTAAGTGCGCGATGACACGTAGCGCAATCCGTCGGAAATTTTGCCGTTTGATGATTTGGATTTTTTGTCGCATTGTATTCTTTTAAATGACATGAAACACATTCCAACGATATTCCTTGGTAGAGATCATTCACATGACACGTCTCACAAGAAATTGCTTCATGAATACCGCGAGTTGGAAATTGTGTTTTGTTATGATCAAAACTTGCTTTCCATGTTAACGCATCTACAGTATGACATTGCAAACAATCTGTTCCGAAACCTGCTTTCCGATGATTGATAGAAAGAGCAGCATCAAAATCATTTTGATGGCATGCAACACAATTCATCGGCGTACCGGCAAATCGTAAATTGGTGTGACACTGCTTGCACGCTGTGTTGCGATGCTGACCGTACAGCACAAACTGAGTGCTTGAATGATTAAATTTCATCGGCACTGCTATCACATCCCATCCTTCTGTTGAATGACACTCAATACACTGCATCTCTAAATTACCGTGTGGTGAATCCTGAGTATGTACAATCGAAACAAATGCAACAATAAGTATTACTAAATATTTCACTTCACAACTATCCCGCCCTTCCATTCGGATGACACCGGTAACACGCGTTGCTGTCATACGAGTAACCAGAAACTTGACTATGCTTGGGATCCATAAGACTCTTATCATGTGCATGGCATGTTATACATGTAAAAACTGCATAGTTGGACGAATTCGTATGGCAATCCGCGCATATATTCCATACGCCTGGTTTATGTTTATCCGCCGAACCTATTGGGAACTGAGTATGATTAAACGTGGCACCTAACCATGTGGTCGTCGACGTATGACACGTTGCACATGTCGTTGGGAATCCAGCGGCAGTGTGAGACGGATTTGTTGTTGCATTGTAATTACTTGCATGGCAGCTATAACAATCTGTCGGAGTACCTGCAAATTTTCCACTCGCATGGCAATCGACGCAAGCCCGCGGCGGCACCATATGATTACCTGTCAACGGAAATACGGTCTTGCTGTGATCAAATGATGCCGGCGACCAACCGTTAGTTGAATGGCAGGTCGCACAGTTGTGGTCAAAATTTCCTGACACGTGATTTGGATTTGTCGTGCCGGCAAAATCTGTTTGATGGCAACTGTAACAGTCAGTTGGTAATCCGGCGTATTGCCCGTTTTTGTGACAGAATAAACAATCAGTGGTTGCATGAACACCCATCAATGGGAAAGTTGTCTGAGAATGATTAAATGTCGATGGTCTCCAAGCAATGGTGTTATGGCATGTTGTGCAATCATGTGAGAATTGGTTGACAGTATGGTTCGGTGCCGTTGTCGCTGCAAAATTGCTTTGATGGCAACTGTAGCAATCCATCGGTGTTCCTTTGAACACTCCATTCTTATGGCATGAGGAGCAATCTAATGTTGCATGGGCACCAACCAATTTGAAATTGGTCGTGTTGTGATCAAAGGTCGATGGCTGCCACGCAATGGTGTTGTGGCATGTGATACAATCATGCGAGAATTGTGCAAGCGCATGATTCGGATTTGTTGTTGAATTAAAATTAGTTTGATGGCAGCCATAGCAATCTGTTGGTGTTGCTTTAGGTGAACCGATTTTATGGCATAAGGCACAATCCAAACTTACGTGTGCCCCCACTAATCTAAAATTAGTTTTGTTGTGATCGAATGTTGAAGGCTTCCAAGCCATCGTGTTATGGCACGAAATGCAATCATGCGAGAATTGCGCAACGGAATGATTCGGCAGTGTTGTCTGAACAAAATTATTTCGGTGACAACTGTAGCAATCCATCGGTGTTCCCTTGAACACTCCGTTTTTATGACACGATGCACAATTAACGGCTAAATGTGAACCCACCAATCTGAAATTAGTTTTGTTATGATCGAACATAGATGGCTTCCATGCTATCGTGTTGTGACACGAAATGCAATCATGCGAGAATTGTGCAAGCGTGTGATTAGGATTTGTCGTTGCATTAAAATTATTTTGATGGCAACTGTAGCAATCCATCGGCGTTCCCTTGAACACTCCATTCTTATGGCACGAAGCACAATCAACCGCAATGTGCGAGCCGACTAATCTAAAATTGGTCTTATTATGATCGAACATCGATGGCTTCCATGCCATCGTGTTATGACATGCAATACAATCATGCGAGAATTGTGCAAGCGCATGATTAGGATTTGTCGTTGCATTAAAATTATTTTGGTGACAACTGTAACAATCCATCGGCGTTCCTTTGAACACTCCGTTCTTATGACACGAGGCACAATCGACAGTAATGTGCGAACCAACTAAACTAAAATTTGTTTTATTGTGATCAAACAGTGATGGTTTCCAAACCATATCACTGTGGCACGTCAAGCAATCGTGGGAGAATTGTCCAACCAGATGATTTGGGGTTACCGTCTTTGCAAAATCCTGTTGATGACAAGCGTAGCAGTCAAGTGGCAATCCTTTAAATTGTCCGTTTTTATGACATGAAGAACAATCTGCTGTTTTATGCGCACCGGATAATTTAAAATTTGTTTTATTGTGATCGAACGTAGCAGGTTTCCATACAATATCGCCGTGGCAAGTCAAACAATCATGCGAGAATTGACCGGTAACATGATTTGTCGTAACACTTTTTGCAAAGTCCGGTTGATGACAACTGTAACAATCCGTTGGTGTTCCTTTGAACACGCCATTCTTATGACAAGATGCACAATCAACGGTACTGTGTCCATCAACTAATTTAAAATTCGTCATATTATGATTGAATGTTGACGGCTGCCATTTAATTGTTGCGTGGCATGTCGAGCAATCATGGCTCATTTGTGCAACAGCGTGATTTGGAACTGTCGTACCGGCATAATCTTTTTGATGACAGCTGTAACAATCAACCGGTGTCCCTTTAAATTGTCCATTTTTATGGCACGAAGCACACTCCAAGGTTGAGTGAACTCCAACAAGAGTAAAATTTGTTTTATTATGGTCAAACGTTGCCGGCTGCCATGCATTCATCGTATGGCACGTTTTACAATCATGCGGAAATTGAGATTGTGTATGACTGGGTGCAGTTGTTCCGTTAAAATCTTTAACATGGCAGCTATAACAATCGTTGGACATTCCTGCATAGCGATTGTTCGTATGACATGATGAGCATTGCACCGAAAGATGGGCTCCGACCAATTGAAAATTAGTTTTTGAATGTTGAAAAATGGATGGACGCCAACCTTTGTACGTATGACAGGTCAAGCAGTCACGGGAAAATTTCCCCAGATTATGATTCGGCGTCAACGCTATTTTAAAATCATGTTCATGACATGAAAAACAATCTGTAGACGTTCCCGCAAATTTTTTTGCCGTATGGCATTGCAAGCACAAAACGTTAACGTGCGCTCCATTTAACACAAAGCCTGTCGTCGAGTGATTAAACTTCATCGGCGAAGCAAGAGTTTTCCACGATGCTGTCGTATGACAATCTGTGCAGGGTTGTTTCAACGGACCATGGGGTGATTTCTGCGCCCATAGTGTATTGACACTGATGAACGATAACAGAAAAATGAAACACCCAATGCGAATGTTTTTTACCAAGCTGGTTATCAATATTTTCATGCTGTCTCTATCGGTTAATAGTGGACAATCCATTTTCTTTATATCAATTCTTATTGAAACAGCAGTCGTCTTTGCTTTTCAATGAATAGAATTGAAACTGCAGGTTGAGCAGTTGAATGGTTAACGATGTCTAAAAAACACAAGCCACAACTATATGGAATTTTTCATAAACCCTATCCTCCTCGCCCCTGTGGATGGCAACGGTAACATGCGTTGCTATCATACACATACCCTGAAACACCCCCGTGTTTACTATCCATACTTGTTTTAGCGTGTTCGTGACACGTTATGCATGAAAAGACTTTAAAGTTTGCCGGATTCGTGTGGCAATCTGCACACGTATTCCATCTACCCGGACTATGTTTATCTCCGGCTCCAATTGGAAAGAGCGGAGTGTGATTGAATGTTGAAGGACGCCATGCTGTTGTGGAATGACATGAAATGCATGCCGTCGGGAAATTCGCTGTTGCGTGCGCCGGGTTCGCTGACGCTGTATAATCTTTTTGATGACATGCAAAACAATCAGTCGATGTTCCAGCAAATTGTCCGCTCGCATGGCAGCTGCTGCAAACTACAGTTGCATGAGCGCCGGTCAACGGAAAATTAGTTTTATTGTGATCGAACTGAGCGGGCTTCCATGCAACGGTTGAATGACATGTTCCGCAGTTGTGATCAAAACTTCCCGACACATGATTAGGATTTGTCGTTTTTGTAAAATCTGTTTGGTGACAGCTGAAACAATCCGTCGGCAATCCTTTGTATTGTCCGTTCTGGTGACAGAATAAACAATCGGTCGTCATGTGTGCACCGGTCAATGGAAAATTTGTTTGACCATGACTGAATGTTGACGGTTTCCACTTTACATTGTCATGACATGTTGTGCAATCGTGCGAGAACTGCGCCAAGGTATGATTCGGCGTTGTTGTTTTCGCAAACTCATCTTGATGACAACTAAAGCAATCACTTTGCAAGCCTTTAAATTGTCCATTAACATGGCAGGAAACACACTCGGCCGTTTGATGAGCACCGACCAATTTGAATGCCGTTTTTGCATGATCAAATGTCGATGGTTTCCAACTCATCGAACTATGGCACGTCAGACAATCGTGCGAGAATTGTGCTTGCAAATGGTTTGGGGTTAAGGTCTTAGTAAAATCATTTTGATGGCACGAAAAACAGTCAACATCAATGCCTTGGAATCTTCCATTTTTATGGCACGATGAACACTCTAATGTTGCATGCGCTCCGACAAGAATAAATCTTGTTTTATTATGATCGAATGTTGACGGATGCCATGCAATTCCTGTATGACATGCAAGACAATCATGTGAAAACTGTGAGGCAGCATGATTGGGTAACGTTGCCTGCGTAAAATCTTTAACGTGACAGCTAAAACAATCTGTAGCTAAACCGGCAAAGCGATTATTCGTGTGGCAGCTTGCACAATCCACAGAGATATGGGCACCAGTCAATTGAAAATTTGTTTTTGAATGTTGAAATACTGAGGGTCTCCATCCTGCGTTAGAATGACAAGTCAGGCATTCGTGAGAAAACCTGCCTAGCGAATGGTTTGGGTTCAGTGTTTTTGTAAAATCATTTTGATGGCACGAAAAACAATCTGTCGGTGTTCCCGAAAACTTTTTTGTTGTATGACATTGTAAGCATAAGACGTTGACATGTGCTCCATTGAGATTAAATCCTGTTGTTGCGTGATTAAACTTCATCGGCACGGCAAGATCTTTCCACGACTCCGTGGTGTGACAATCAGTGCATGCCTGCTGTATTGGACCATGAGGTGAATTTTGAGCCACAGCCGATCCTGTCATCGCAATAAGAAATACGATGATCAGCATCTCCGGACAAATTCTTCTTAGCCTGCAGGATGACAATCGATACATGCTGTACCCAATGGTTTATACTGAATCACTTTTTTCTGCTGCACAATCTTTTCTTTATGGCATTTTTCACATGCTACGTTACTGTGCTTCCCTGTCAATGCAAATTTCGCTTGCGTGTTATGATCAAACAACAATTTTTTCCATCCATCTTCCACGTGACATCGCTGACACTGAGTGCCATTATTCGTTTCAAACTGTTTGTTGTGTTGATCTTCATGGCAAACATTACATTGCGTTGCCAGTCCAACATATTGAACTACATTATTTTTTTGCTTATGGCATTGCGCGCATTGAATCGTTTGATGTTTTCCTTTTAAAGGAAACGCTGTTTTGTCATGTGAAAACTTCAATGTTTGCCACGCTTCGGTAGTATGACACGTTTCACAACCGCTGGTCATCTTCTTTGCAAATTGTCCTGCATGAATATCTTTGTGGCATGTCAAGCAAGTAATATTTTCATTCCACTGAAAAATTTTTGTGCTCTTCGCGGAAACTTTCCCATCCACGTGGCACTTCGCACAAGGTATTGCTCCGTGTGCGCCGGTTAATGTGAACCGATTCTTCTCATGATCCGTTAAAGAAAACAACGACGGCGAAAACCCTTGTTCATTATGGCACGATTCACACATCCCTCCGTCTTTCCGTTTCGCAAATTGTTTCGCATGGGCATCGGCGTGGCACTGACTGCACTTTTGAAACTTTGTAATATGAAAACCCAACTCACCGCTGGCATTTTTGAGCTTCGCATTCTTCTGATGACATTGTTCACATTTCAAATTCGCATGTTTTCCTTTTAATGGAAATTGCGTTGCTCCGTGGTTGAACTGCGCTGTCTTTAACTGATGCCATGATTCAGGAGTATGGCACTGTTCGCATTTTTGTTTAAACTTCCCTTTATGCGGATCCTGATGGCACGATTTGCAAGAACCAAACTCCAAATGAATAAATTGCGTTGTCGCGCCATTCTCCCATGTTTTCTTGTGGCATTGCCCGCATTGCACTTTTGTATGGGCACCGATTAATTTAAATTGTGCATTGTCGTGTAAAAATTTTACCGCGGGCTTCCAGCCATTCATGGTATGGCATTGCAAACACTCTTTCTTAAACTGACCCCGATGCTCGTCCTTATGGCACGCAAGACACTCTGGTGAAAGTCCTAGGTAAATTGGCGACATCCGATTTGCCGAAAACGGTACAACATCTTTCGCAACAATTTTATTTTTGTTATGGCATTGTTCGCACTTGAGCGTTGCGTGTTTCCCTTCCAGCGAAAACCCGACTTGTGCATGGTTGAATGCTTTGGTATCAAACCGCACCATGACAAAGTTCCTTCCGTGGTGCTCTTTATGACACTCTACACATTGCTTGTCTTTTAACGGCGCATGGAAACCTTTTTTTTGGCTGATACGAGTTTGAATTTCTTTATGGCACGACAGACAATTATCGTTGGACAATGCTTTGCCGATGGTGTGACACTTCGTGCAATTATCCATTCCTTCCAACTGCTGGTGCGATAACGTCAGCTCACCAGGAGAAATTTGGGCCAGCATATTTGTACACAATATCAAAGAACAAGAAATTAGAAAAGCAAACGCTCGCCTCATTGTTGCTGCTCCAGCTGTGCGAGAAAGTCTTTTACTTTTTTAGCTTCCTCACTCTGCGGAGCAACTTTCATTAAACGTCTCCACACCACAGCTGCTTCATGCTTCTTTCCCTGCGTTGCAAATATTGCTCCTTTATTATACAAAGCTCTTGAATGATCCGGATGAATTAATAAAATTTTCTCTGTGATCTCCAATGCTTTAGCATAATTTTTTTCGGAAAAATAACAAACCGAAAGATCGAGCAACAGCGAATCATTTTTCGGTTGAATTTTCCGAGCCTGTTCGAAATATGTTATCGCTTCCGCCGTTTGGTGTCCATCCATCAGTAATTGAGCAAGCGTCACAAGATGAAACGCATTCGACGGATTAGCCTTCACAGACTTTTTCAACATCTCAATGTGGTCGTTGAACGACGGCGTAACGTTTTCTTTTGTGGGGGTTGTAAATTCTTTTGCCATTGACTGATTTGCAGGAGTTTCAACACTTTTTTCCATCGTCGGCAAATTCCGAGAAAGAATCAAAACAATAACAGCTAAAGCACCAAGACCCGTCAAAACAAGTTTTATATTTTTATTTAATTTCATCGGTCAAAAGATCCACGTGTACCCGAACACAACGGCCACACCGATGTGAACGAACAAAATGATGAACATGATAATAGTGAATGGCAAATGAACAACATGCCAGTAGTGAAAAAGATTTTTTAATTGTTCCAAAAAGTGAATTCTACGAAGGAGCTTAATCCGTTCATTGGCAATATGGGTTATTTTCTTAATTGTTTCATGTTTGACTGATTTTCCGTGAAGATGGAAGACGATCTTCCTCAATTGTTGACGGCGCGTAATATCGCTGAAAATGAAAAAGGTTAACAACGCCAACACCGAAGACTCTCTTTCGTTCTTTGGTTTTGCCAATGCATCAATTTTTTGCAAGTCAATAACATCTAAACCATAATCCGCAATCAGTTGATGGTACAGATGCACAGTATCAGCTTCCATATCTTCGATAGTTAATTCATTTCCATGTATTCCCTTAGGTATTTGCACGTATAAATAACGTCCAACAACACCGCTCAATACCACAGCAGTCATACTCCAAAAACTCACTGCCACCAGACCGCCAAACTTAAATGTTGTATGGTAGAGAATAAGCATCGGTCCGAGCAAGCATAAAAAAATATGGAATTCGAGGAAATATTTTATTTTCCCAATGTACGACATTGCCCGAATTCTTTTTCTGGTCGAATACATCACCACACCAATAATCACCATTGCTGAACCGACAATGCCATAACCGTGACTCTCAATACCGCTCGGTTTTAATTGTTCGTACCGTTCATGATACGGACGTTCTTCAATTGATAACGTATAGTAATCAAAATTACGTATCCCGATTGCGGCAACCGTAATAAAACCAAGAAGAAATAGAAAAAGCAAATAAATGGTGTGGACGATATTCTTCATTCAACTGCTGTCATAAAATAAAATTCGTATATTGTTTTAAAATAATTATACAGAATTTATTTCGGTTATTAAAATATTCTGTACAAAAAATTTGAATAAATTCGGATGAACCTCTCTTGTTTTGCAAAATATCTTGTATCAAAAAGAATTACAAAGAGAGGTTGTACACCCGTCGGGATTTGAACCCGAAACCTTCGGCTTCGGAGGCCGACGCTCTATCCAGTTGAGCTACGGATGCAGGATACTGCGGATGAGAACGAAATGCATTTATTGCTTTGTACTGATAAATCGTACACCCGGAGGGACTTGAACCCCCAACCCTCAGATTCGAAGTCTGATGCTCTATCCAGTTGAGCTACGGGTGCGTTGAATTCATTTGGAATTCACGCACAAAGTTAACAAATTTTCCCACACCTTACAATATAGAAATTAGGAGTAGCTCACAATGATTTTTTTCCAAAGAATATGTTTGGCGCTTCTGTTAATTTTTACACAACAAGTTTATTCGCAAGAATTTAACAGTCCCTACAAATTAAGTTGGGGTGTTGACGGTCCCACATTTGCTACAGGTTTGATCGTTGCAGTAGCTGCAGAAGCGATCAACGGTAACCCAAAAACACTTTCCTTTTCAGAAATTAACGTGCTAAATAAAAAAGATGTGAATGCATTTGACAGAATCGCCGTCGGAAATTTTTCTACCAAAGAATCAAAAGCCAGCGATGTTTTAGTCGGAGCAACAATTGTGTCTCCACTTTTACTTTTTGTGGATGAAAGCGTTCGAAAAGATTGGGAAACAATATCGACGATGTATCTGGAGACCGTACTGTTCTCCACGTTTACTCCTTCCCTTGGGAAAGGGAGTGTAAAACGAATTCGGCCGTACGTGTATAGTCCAAGGGCACCTCTCAGCGATAAACAGGATCTTGAAGCTCCACAATCATTCTTTTCCGGCCACACGACATGGGCATTTGCAACCGGTGTGCTGACCGCTTCTATTTACAACGATTATTTTCCTGAATCAAAATATAGAACCCATGTTTGGATTGCCTCACTCGCTGTCGCGTCTTCAGTTGCATTGTTGCGTGTTACCTCGGGTGCACATTATCCGACAGATGTTTTGGTTGGAGCTGCGATAGGCACCGGCATCGGATACATCATTCCATATCTTCATCGGAATATTTCTTCACCTGTGAGTGTGAATCCAATCATATCTCCGCAGCACAAAGGAATCTCTTTCTCACTTCGATTTTAAACAATAGTAAAGCCATTTACCTGAATAAATGGCCTCAACTTTTTTTCATTTGTTTACATCTCGTTAGTCGTGAAGTTTTTCACTATGCTCAGCTTCACCTCCGCCACCATGGTTGCCGTGACCATTGCCACCGCCGTTTCCGTGTCCTACTCCGCCTTCATGACCACCTCCGCCGTTTCCGTGTCCTACTCCGCCTTCATGACCACCTCCGCCGTTACCATGGTCGTCTCCGCCTTCATGTCCTTCGCCTTCACCATGGTGACGGTCCCAGAATTGACTCAGCCATTGATCAAATTTTGTTTTCTGTTCAGTCGTTAAAATTGACCGAACTGAAGCAATAAATTGGTTACGTGCAATTTTCACTAATGCATGTGCGGAATCTTCAGAAATTGAGTCAGCTTTATATTCCTTACGAATGTTTTTCAATGTCTCAAGCAGTGTACTTCCATACACTTTAATGCTATCTACCTGATCGTTCGTTAAACCAAGGAATGCTTTTAATGAATCTAACAATCGTACATTTCGCAACGAATCATGACCTGGTCCATCACCATGCATGTGTTCAACTTCTGAATCGGCCACCGTTGTAGTTAATACCATACTCTGCTCACTGAATGGAACGTTCATCGCCGCCGCATTTGAAACGCCGGAAGAGCTGGCAGAACTTTGTACCGGATTACTTCTTTCGCATCCTGCGAACATCAGCACGAGCGTCAACAACACGAAAAGATGTTTCATAAACCCCTCTGTAATTAATGGTGAAAAAATTTGGTGAAGGTCATTTTATTCTTACTTGTCAGTGAATCTTATATATACAACCATCATGCCAATATAAAACCGTACAAAAATCTCTTTTTTCAGCAATTTGTCAAAACGTCTCTGCAAATTTTGCATAATAGGTGCACACACTGCGCAGTTTTAAAAATAAAAAACCCGAGCATTGCTCGGGTCAGAAATAAAACAACTTTTTTTTACTTAACCTTCACCTCAATCATCTTCGGTTTTGATTCTTCCGCTTTTGGCAGAGTCATTGTTAAAATTCCATTGTTGTACTGTGCATCAATGTCATTCACTTTAATTGAACCGGGAATAGTGAACGAACGTTCAAACATTCCATAACTGCGTTCCACTCGATGAAAGTTTCCCTCTTCCTTCTCGTTTTCATTTTTCTTTTCACCACGGATGGTCAGAACATTGTTCTCCAACGTAATTTTCACATCATCCTTATTCATCCCCGGAATTTCTGCTTTAAGAACGTACGCTTCATCGTTTTCAACAACATCAACTGCCGGAGACCAATCGTGTCCCAAGAATGATTCATCGGCAAGAACATCGCCGCGGAAGAATTCATCGAACATACGATTCACGTCTCTCCGAAGCAACTCAATCCCGCAAAAAGCAGGGAACTCACCGCTCCATCGTGTAATTTCATGTGAAGGATTTTTCTTAATGAGTGACATAGTAACCGCTCCTTTCTTAAAATGAAATTATAGCGTCAATTAATGACTATCTCTTTCGGTAAAAACTGGATTTTCTTATTCAACGTTACGGTCAGGACACCTAATTCGTACTTGGCGTCGACAGTGCTTGTATCTATATCGTTAGCAAGCGAAAACTCTCGTTGATATTCTTTCATGGTTTCGCTTTCTTTTCCAGTTCCGATTTGGTCAACGATTGATGCTGATACAACAAGAATGTTATCTTCGATCTTTGCTTTGATATGCTCTTTTCCGGCGCCGGGAATATCAAGTTTCACGATGTAAGAATTTTTCGTTTCGATTATATCCACTGGCGGAATGATCGTTTGAAAATTTTTTTCAACTTCCTTTGTCATTTTAGACTCTCCTTTAAATACCCTTAACATTTTTGATATATTATTTAATAGTAATTTCTTTGGGTTTCGCTTCTTCTGCCTTCGGAAGTGTAATCCGAAGAATGCCATTTTCTTGAGTTGCTGAAATTTTCTCCGTAACGACGGAATATGGAAGATTGATTGACCGTTCAAATTTTCCGTAGCTAATCTCGTTTCGAATCCATTGTTCATTCTCTTTCAGTTCAGGTTGCTTGCGTCCCCCCGAAACGGTAAGCACATCGTCGTGCAGAGTTACCTTTACATCCTCTTTTGCAATGCCCGGAAGTTCGATGGCAATATTAATAGCATCGCCTGAATCTTTCATAGCAACACCGCGTGTCGATTCAACAAATCGAAATCGATTCAACACAGGATGTGTTGATGTAATAAGTTCATCAATTTCATTGAAGAGTGATGGAAAAGTTTTATATCGTACTAACATAGCTTTACTCCTGAATTATTTGTGATTGTTGGTTGTTAACTGCTTTCTGTTCATTAAAATTACAATCGGCGTGCCAAATAGAATGCCGCGAAAAATGGAGAATTTTTGGAGTGTGAAATTTATATAATGAAGCAGTGACAGATTTTGCAGACAAATTTTCAACCGGGCATGAAAGAGAGACAGCAATTAATGACAAGAACGCTTTAAAAATACAAACGCCTTCTCACTGAGAAGGCGTTTTATTAATCAGATGTTGCGAACTTGCATAAGACAAAAATTAATCGTGTTCTGCCAACCATCTCTCTGCATCAATCGCGGCCATACACCCGCTCCCAGCCGCAGTAATTGCCTGTCGATAAAAATGATCGGCAACATCGCCCGCCGCAAACACACCTTCGATGTTTGTTTTCGTCGAACCGGGTTTCACTTTCAAATATCCTGTTGATTCCATATCAAGAATGCCTTTGAAAATTTCCGTATTCGGTTTGTGTCCGATGGCCAGGAAAAGTCCGTCGGCTTTTACTTCTTTAACCAAGCCTGTTTTTACATTTTTTAATTTCAGCCCGGTCATTTTCTTTTTGTTGTTCTCCGTTACACCGAGTACTTCTTCAACGACGCTGTTCCATTCGACCGAAACTTTTGGATTATTCAACACACGCTCTTGCATTACTTTCGATGCACGAAATTCCTCCCGCCGATGAATGAGCGTCAGCTTGGACGCAAACTTTGTAAGGAAGTGTGCTTCTTCCATTGCCGTATCGCCGCCGCCCACAACGTACACTTCCTGATTGCGGAAGAAAAATCCATCGCATGTAGCGCAGGCCGAGACACCGTATCCAGAATATTCTTTTTCCGATGGTAGACCAAGCCACTGCGCCGAAGCACCGGTTGACACTATAATTGCATCGGCGGTATACTTTTCGTCATCTGCCCAAACAGTAAATGGGCGTTTTGAAAAATCTACTTTGGTAATAATTTTATAGACGGATTCGGCACCGAATCGGTGAGCCTGCTTGCGCATCACTTCCATCAATTCAGGTCCCATGATTCCTTGTTCGAAGCCGGGATAATTTTCAACTTCGGTTGTGATGGTTAATTGTCCGCCGGGCTGAAGCCCTTCAAAAATTAGCGGCTTTAAATTTGCCCGCGATGCGTAAAGCCCTGCGGTAAATCCCGCCGGGCCGGAGCCAATGATAATTACTTTTCTGTGATTGTCTGACATAAATTTTAAATATTGTTTAATAAATGATTTAGATACTTTACTTTGTAATGTCATTCCAGCGAAAGCTGGGATCCATTTTTCTGGATACCTGCTTACGCAGGCATGCAACTAACCTACATGTTCTTTAACAGTTTTTGCATTGCGAATAATTCCCTCTCGCTTCGTTCGTTTGATGGGTGAATCTTTGAATCTCTTACTAAACTCTTCCTGCGAAATATTTTTCAACTCATCTAAATCCGGCGATATATTTTTTTCTCGCGGAAAAAATTCCTTATGCTCGGTTGCCTGCTGAAATTTATTCCAGGGACAAACATCCTGACAAATATCGCATCCATAGATCCAGTTTTCAAATCGATCATGAAATTGTTGGTCAATTTCTCCGCGATGTTCAATAGTCAAATATGAAATGCATCTAGTACTATCAACAACGTATGGTTCCCGAATCGCATCTGTCGGACATGCGTCGATACATGCCGTGCATGAACCGCAAAAGTCTTCAATCGGTGAATCATAATCGAGCTTCAGCGTGGTGATGATCTCTCCAAGAAACACCCACGAACCGTATTCTTTCGTGATAAGATTCGAATGTTTTCCCTGCCAGCCAATTCCCGCACGCGCCGCCCATACTTTGTCCATCATCGGGCCGGTGTCCACATAATACCGTCCGTTTGATTCGGGTGCTAATTGTTTGATGCAGTCAAACAGCATTTGGATTCTTTTTGTAACGTGAATATGGTAATCGTCGCCCCATGCATAACGTGAAATTTTCCCTTTATTCGGATTTTGAGAATGTTCCACAGGTGAGTAATAATTTATCGCTACCGAAATTACCG
>JAQUOA010000201.1 GCA_028749215.1 Bacteroidota bacterium | reverse complement strand
ACAAGAAGAGAATTTCCCGCTTCAAGCAGCGCAGTAAAACATTGCAGCAATTTTGCAATGTCATCGAAATGTAACCCGGTCGTTGGTTCGTCAAAAATAAAAAGGGTATGCCCCTCTTTTTTCTCAACAAGATGCGACGCAAGTTTTATCCTTTGCGCTTCTCCGCCGGAAAGTGTTGTCGCCGCTTGGCCAAGCCGCAAATATCCCAGTCCGACTTCATCCAGCACGCGAAGTTTCTGTGCCACTTTATGCCCATCACTATGCTTGTCAAAAAACTCGATTGCTTCTTCTACTGTTAATCCCAAAATATCGTCAACGTTTTTTCCGTTCCATCGAATTTCTAATGCCTCTTTTTTATACCGCTTCCCCTTACACCCTTCGCACGTTAAATACAAATCGGCCATGAATTGCATTTCCACTTGCTGCAAGCCGTCCCCTTCGCACACGTCGCACCGTCCGCCTGGAACGTTAAACGAAAAGAATCCCGGCTGATACCCGTGTATTTTCGCCATTGGAGTTTTTGACAACAGATCGCGAATGCTGTCAAACACTCCAAGGTACGTTACGGGATTTGACCTCGGCGAACGGCCGATCGGTGATTGATCCACTAATTCGATATTCTGAATTTTTTCCCATCCTTGGATATCATGCACGCCGCTCAACCGTCCAATGTGGCCATGCAATCTTTTTTTCAATCCCTCGCCGATGATATCATGGACCAAAGTACTTTTCCCTGAGCCGCTTACGCCTGTTACACAGACAAACATCTGCAGCGGAATTTCAAGATCGAGGTTTTGAAGATTGTGTTGATACGCATTCAAAATTTTGATGGAATTTTTTCTAGAGGCGTTCGGGAGCTTCCGGCGTTTTGAGGGAACCGGTATAGAAAGTTTTCCTGAAAGATATTTTCCGGTGAGAGATTTTTCTGACTTGATCGCTTCATCGCATGCCCCTTGGAAAATTACTTCGCCTCCGCGCTCACCTGCTTTCGGGCCCATATCAATAATTTGATCCGCAGCGTGCATCATGTCCGCATCGTGTTCAACGACCAGCACGGTATTTCCTATATCCCGAAGGCGCTTTAAAATATTGATGAGGCGGTCATTGTCCAGCGGATGCAACCCGATGCTTGGTTCATCCAACACGTAAATGGAACCCACCAGCGATGAACCGATTGATGTAGCGAGGTTAATGCGCTGTGATTCACCCCCGGATAATGAGTTTGATAAACGATCGAGCGTTAAGTATCCGACGCCGACATCCACAAGGTAACGCAGCCGTTTTCTGATCTCTTCCAAAATTCTTTTCGCTATGCTCAGTTCAAAATCGGTCAGAGATAACTTCTGAAAAAATTCTTCGGCACGTTCAATATTCAACGCCACAATTTCACCGAGATGTTTTCCCCCGATCTTTACATGCAATGCTTCTTTCCTCAAACGGTTTCCTCCGCACTCATCGCAGATGGTATATCCTCTGTACCGGCTGAGAAGAACTCGGTACTGAATTTTGTACGCCTTCCGCTCCACCATCTTAAAAAATCCGTTGATGCCGTCAAACGCTTTGCCGTATCCGTTCATCACAATGTTCAATTGCTCGTCGGTTAATTTTCTAAACGGAACATTCATCGGTACACCCGCATCGTACGCCACGCGGGCAAGGTCATGCAGGTTCTCTTGAAACTTCGGCGTGGTCCATGGATGAATGGCTCCATCCTTCAAGGTTTTTTCCTGATCAGGAACAATCAAATCCATGTCGATTCCAACGGCGCGGCCGAATCCCTGACATTTTGGGCACGCACCGATGGGAGAATTGAAAGCAAAAAGATGAGGTTCGGGTTCTTCAAACTTGATGTGGTCCGTTGAACATTCAAAATGCTGGCTGAAGGAGAATGTTTCGGTTTTGTCAATATGGTATATTGATGCGTATCCATCCCCTTCCACAAATGCTGTTTGAATAGAATCCGCAAGGCGATTTTGACTTTGACGCTCATTTTTTCTCAGAATATACCGGTCGACAAGAACGAACATCGATTTTTTTGATGTTGAAGAAGGCTCGTCTTTTGCGGCTGGTTCAGCCACTTTCACCGAGCGTCGTGACGATTTACGGAGAGGTGAAGTTGAAGATTTTTTGAGTAACATCATTTGCGCAACTTGACTTGCTTCGTTCAAGTCAATGATTTCACCGTTCATAACAAGGCGAAAAAATCCCCGCTTCTTCAGTGTGTCCAACTCCTGCGCAAATGTTTTTCCTTCGTGTTCGTGCAAAGGAAAGGAGATATAAAATTTTGAACCTTCTGCTTCTTCGTTTATTCTGTCCACGACCGACTGCACAGAATCCTTCGTAATTTTTTTTCCGCACTTCGGGCAAATAGTCGTTCCGACCCGTGCATAGAGCAATCTCAGGTAATCATAAATTTCGGTTGTCGTCGCAACGGTAGACCGAGGATTGCGGGAACTTGTTTTTTGTTCAATGGCAATTGCCGGGCTCATTCCTTGAATCACGTCCACATCCGGCTTGTCCATCCGCTCCAAAAATTGGCGGGCATACGCCGATAACGATTCCACATATCGCCGCTGGCCTTCCGCATAAATTGTATCAAACGCCAGCGATGATTTACCCGATCCGCTGACGCCGGTGATCACAACAAGTTTATTCCGCGGTATTTCAACCGTAATGTTTTTAAGATTGTGAACCCTCGCCCCTTTTATGATAAGGTTAGATTTCTTACCGTACAAGGGACGTGCCTGTATTGAAGCCTGAGGCGAATTGGATTTTATTTTTGCCATAGATAGTTTATTGTGTGGAATAAAGTAAAGTATCAAAAATTCATGCACGAAACAATGTAGAGAGTAGTGTCTCAATTTGAATTTTATAATTGGTCGTATGTTTCAACCTTGACAAGGTTGGCTCGATCAGGAAATCAGGTTTTGGGTGATCTTCTTGCCGATAAGAAAACCTTGTCAAGGTTTTTAAAAACCTAGTAGTGTCTTAATTTGGAATGGAACGTCATGCCGAACTTGTTTCGGCATCTAAACATTGAAATAGATGCTGACATTCGTCAGCATGACGAGCATGTTAAAAATCAAATTAAGACACTACCAAAAAACCTGTGAGGACTAGCCTGAGGCATTGCCATGTTGAGAGATATGGTAAAACTAAAGGTGGAGATTCTACCTCATTTTTCGTACTTTTATACAGACCTGTGAGGTCGTCAAGGCTTCACAGGTCTCAATGTTTAGACATGACAGCAAGCAAAAAAAATATTATCGGTTCACCCCTGCAAGAGTTGGAACAATTTGTCGTTTCGCTGAACGAACCAAAATACCGGGCCGGGCAAATATACCAATGGCTCTATAAGTACCGCGTTCGCTCTTTCGATGAAATGACAAATTTGTCACAGCTGTTGCGTGAAAAGTTGAAGGATGTTGCCGCAATAGAACAGTTTTCAGTGGCAACGTCACAAACATCGCACATTGACGGCACGGTAAAATTTTTGTTTGAACTCTCCGACGGGAAAAAAATCGAGACTGTCCTTATTGCTCCCCGCGCTACGGCTGTTGACGCTGATGAACGAATGACCCTCTGTATTTCTACTCAGGTCGGCTGCCCGTTGGATTGCAGGTTTTGCGCAACAGCAAGCATGGGCTTTATTCGCAATCTTACCGCCGCCGAAATTCTCAATCAATTTCTGACAGCGCAGCACTTAAGCAAAAAACCGATTACCAATATCGTGTTCATGGGGATGGGCGAACCGATGCTGAATTACAGCAATGTCATGACGGCGATGGATATCATGACGGATCAAAACGGCATCGGCATCAGTCCGCGGCGCATAACAATTTCAACGGCAGGCTATGCTCAGCAAATCCGGAAGATGGCAGATGAAGATCGCAAAATGAAGCTGGCACTTTCTCTCCACTCCCTTCGTAATGATGTGCGGACGGAATTAATGCCGATCAACAAAAAATTTGACGTGGAAGAGTTGCTTTCCGCTTTGGAGTATTATCAAAAGAAGACGAAAAAAAGTGTGATGCTGGAATACATTCTCTTCAATGGTATTAATGATACCGAAGCTGATATTCATGCGCTGGTGAAAGCCACAAAAAGATTTGAATGCCGTGTCAATCTCATTCCGTTCCATTCTATTGAATTTACAAATCCGCAAGGCATAGCAGCACAATTGCACGGCGCGTCGCAAGAGAAAATAATGGCTTTTTGGAGAAGATTGAAAGCGCATGGTGTAACGGCATTTATCCGTCATAGCGCGGGGATAGATATTGACGCTGCCTGCGGACAACTTGCAGTGAAGGAAGAAGCATTGGTATAACCACAAAGTCACTATGACACTAGAAGATTTTGATCCCATTGATTCTGAAACCGAACAACTGGCAACATTGACTGTTCATAGTGCTTTTAAAGTTCATTCAATATTAGGCCCTGGATTATTAGAGTCTGTCTACGAAACTTGTTTGTGTCATGAACTAAAAAAACAAGGAGTTACGTTTCAGCGGCAGGTCTCAATCCCAATTATGTACGATGGGATAAAACTTAACGATGGATTAAAAATTGATATCCTTGTCGGTGACAGGTTGATTGTAGAATTAAAAGCAGTTGAAGAGATGAACCCTGTTTTTCAAGCACAATTATTAACGTATCTTAAGCTGACAAAAAAAAGATTAGGACTGTTAATTAACTTTAATGTCCCGATAATAAAAAAGGGAATTAAAAGAATTATTTTATAGTCTTGTGTCTTTTTGTCTTCGTGGTTTTTTAAAAAACATAACAGAAACGAACAATGAATATTATACTCTTCGGCGCGCCAGGCGTCGGTAAAGGAACACAAGCAAAAATCCTTTCTCACGTGTACCACATTCCCCATATTTCTACGGGGGATATTCTTCGCGATGCAATTAAGATGCAAACCCCCCTGGGGAAAAAAGCCGCGGAGTACATGGATCACGGAAATCTAGTCCCCGATGAAATCATGATCGGATTGGTGAGAGAATTGATCGGTTCGGACCGATGCAAGAATGGATTTATCCTGGACGGTTTTCCGCGTACCGTTGCGCAAGCAGAAGCACTGGAAAAAATATTCTGCGAACAAAAGATTACCAAGTATAAAGTCATCAATATTGAGGTCGATAAGAAACTCATCATCGAACGCCTGACAGACCGTGCCGTGTGCGGTCAATGCG
>JAQUOA010000200.1 GCA_028749215.1 Bacteroidota bacterium | reverse complement strand
TCAAATCCATGTAGAGCAAGCGAAGCAAACTGCTTTTTCCCGATCCGGATTCACCAACAAGAGAAACGAATTCTCCTGCATTCATCACAAGATTTACATCGGAGAGAATGGTGTGATGATCGAACGAGATGCGAACATTGTCGAGACGAACAAGCATTATTTTCCCCTGCGCTGCGCGATTGATGATGCTAATTGAATCGCCGAAATCATGCTTCCGGGATTTGCGATTCCTTTTCCGGCAATGTTGAAAGCTGTTCCGTGGTCAGGCGATGTCCGGATAATTTTTAGTCCTGCCGAAAAATTCACTCCTTCATCAAACCCGCTCATCTTCAGCGGAATTAATCCCTGATCATGGTACATAGCAAGAATTGCATCGTACTTTTTATACATGCCGGATGCAAAAAATCCGTCGGCGGAAAACGGTCCGGCAGCTTTGATGTTTTTCTCTTGCGCTTTCTTGATTGCCGGCGCAATAACATCTTTTTCTTCCATTCCAATGGCACCATTTTCTCCGGCATGAGGATTCACTCCCAGCACTGCAATTGATGGATCACTAATGCCGAAATCGTTTTTCAGGGAAGATTGAACGGTTGAAAGTTTTTCTACAATGCGGTCAGTAAATAAATTCTCCGAAACATTTTTCAGCGGAATGTGAACGGTCGCCAATGCCACACGCATCGTTTTGGAAATAAGCATCATGGCGACCCGTTCGGAACGCGTCAGCATGGCAAGCATTTCTGTTTGTCCGGGAAAATTATATCCTGCAAAATGCAAAGCCTCTTTTGAAATGGGTGCCGTGACCATGGCGTCGACGCTTTTATCCATGCACAGACTGATCGCCCGTTCAATGGCTTGGCCGGCACAGACTCCTGCATCGGGTGCATTTTTCCCGATTAAAAGATTTTTCGTCGTAGCATTGTGAACATTAATAACGGGGATATCATTTGTAGTAACTTTTGCTTTAAGATTTTCTACCTGAGTCAGTGAGATATTGATCTTGAATAACTTTGCGTAATGCTGAAACAGTTCGAATGAGCCGATGAGAATCGGTTGAATATTTTTTCGTACAGAAGGTGTGATAATACTGCGTAACACTACCTCCGGTCCGATGCCGTTAAAGTCTCCGATAGTGATGGCGATTTTTGGTTTCATTTGCTTTCTGTTAGTTTATAGTTGCCTTGTTTGCTTGAGTCTTCAAAGATAAAAGTTTTATTCAATGAGGCATATTTCCATATCTCTTTCGGAATTCCTCCAGGATGCAAGATGCGTTCTGTCGATGTTGGCTTGCCATACAGGATAAATATTTTGCCGCGGTCGGTGATCGTTCCGTTCGGCTCTTTCAGTGTTCGATACGCCGTCATGGCAAAATCTGCACGTCTGTAAAACTCCGTCATCATTTCATTGTAGGCGGTTTCCGGTGTCGGATCTTTTTTTTGCCAGAAGCTTTCGAATCGTTGAATCCGTTCTTCGCGATTTCCCTTTCTTATCTGTGAATATTCGTCCTGCGTCATGATGAATTGAAGAGGAAGTGTTGCAATATCTAAATCCGTCAGTGTAAGCGGCATATCAAGCCACCGTGTCCCGAAAGTTGTTGAAAGTTTTGTTGAATCGGAGAGAACGGCGTTGATTTCATATCGCCCTTGTTTCAACCGTGAAATCTTCACCGGTATGAAAATCACAGTGCTGCTGTCGCTCTGAGAAATCTCGCTTGAAACGCCATTGTTCTTTTCCGAAAAAGTAAATGTTGAAGCCGGAAAGAGCATGGCTGTGACAACAGTATCTTTCACCACGGTTTCTTTTTTTTCTTCTTCTTCAGGATTTATTTTTTTCAGTGTGTAGCGGATTTGCTGTGCGGGAATTGATTTTACAGCAACAAGGAAACCGCAGTCTTTCGAAAATTGAACATCACCGTTCAAGTTGAAACATTCAAACGTATTTTCGCGCGTTGGCAACTGCACCGGGACAACCGTCGAAAGAATGTTGTTGACGGTTTTATGAACATTCAATTTTCGTTTTACTTCCGGCAGTTGTCGTTTTGCATCTTTATCTTCAATGCTCAACAGGACAGTATATGTTCCTGTCTTGAGTTTGAATGCCATCCTTCCCTGAACATATTTTGTTCGAAGGAATGTCGCACTGTTGTCTTCAGAAGTCAATGGAAGCTCACGAATGTCACGGGTAATGGATTCTCCCGTAGAATCCAAAATTTCTATGGTAACCCTTCCGTTGGCTGAAAATTGACCTGTCACCGACTCAAATGGTTTTGTGAATGTAAAAATATCTTGGCGCAAACGGTACAGTGCATAGACGGTATTCGAATCATTGGTGCTAAAGAGAATGTGTGTTTCAAAAAATATCGGCTCGCTGAATGTCCGTTCTCGTTGAACCATTTCTTGAGAGACTGCCAATGAAATCCAGCAAGAAACCATCCCAAGTACTATTCTGAGAGTCATCCTCACAAAAAAATTCTTCATCGTGTTATCTACCCTTTTTATTGATCTGACGATATTTCGTTCGGTAAATATTAGACGTCTACAACATGCTAAAAGATACAAAAAATGATTGAAGGGAAGAAGAACGAATTATTCAAATAACGCAATCTGTTTGCCTACTTCTGCTGCATGAACTTTTATTGTCGGATGGCGTTGGAGAATTGCATGACCCATCCAATCTACGGATTGTTCCTCTCCGTGGACAAGGATGACGGTGGAGGGATGTAATTGTTGTATGATTCGAAGTAGACCTTCTCTGTCGCTGTGGGCGGAAAAACGAAATTGGTCAATATCGCATCGAACATTTTGCGGCTCGGCAAGATCAGTTAATTGAATGAGGTCGCCTTTCTGCGCATTCCGAATTCGAAAGCCCGGAGTTTGCGGATCCATGTATCCTACCGTAAAAATTGCCGCTTTGGTGTTGGATAACCATCGCTGGGCAAGTTTATATGACATTGTATTTTCAACCAGCATGCCGCTGGAAGCGAGAACAATGCATGGGCGGCGGAGCAGATCATCTAACTGTTCAATTTCGTAAAGGTCATTTTGAGGGATGTCGGAAAGCAATACTTCTGTATCGTTATACGGAACGACATAGCGATTCTTGTCGTACACCGAAGAAATTTTTCTCCCGATCCCGCCGGTGTAAATGTCTGTTCTTGCAAGAGTTCCTTTTTCCATCAACTTCCAGAGCATAGTCAAAAGTTCCTGCATCTTTCCAAGCGCAAAAACGGGAATGAGAATGGAACCGCCGCGCTCTAAAATTTGATTTGCTCTTTTTGCGAGCCGAAGTTGTTCCGTTTCCCTCGATGGTAGCTGACTCATATCCGTTGCACCGTGAGTGCTCTCCAAAATTAAAACATCCACATGTTGTTCCGGAAGTTTTGCGGAAGGGAATATTGTTTGCGTATTCATGTTGACATCGCCGGTATAGAAAACAGATTTACCGTTATGCTCAAGTAAAATACCTGCCGATCCAAGAATATGTCCCGCATCATGAAATGAAGAATGAACCGGATCTCCACCCATTTGGCGATAACCGGAAATGTTAAACACTTCGTTGTACGACCGCCATTCTACGCTTTGAATAAGAAGATCAATTTCTTCGTGAGAGTAAGCTCGGATGGTTGTTTCATTTTTCATTTGCTCCCGCAATATCCTGACGGAGTTATGCAGAGTTAACTCCGCAATGGCGCGTGTCTGCGGAGTAGTTACAATGCGCACATACGGATGATGCTGCACGAGGTAGGGAAGTCCTTCAATATGATCTTGATGAGCGTGAGTGACGAGAACGGCATCAATGCTTTTATCGGCAATCAAATCAAATTGAGGAAGCATTGCAAGACCGGTCTTGCGAGGATGAGTCCCGCAGTCAAGGATGATACCTGTTCCATCAATATCAAGATAGTAACATGATGCGCCGATATCGTTTGCACCGCCGAGAGGAAGAAATGTAATCATTGAAGTGAGTTTATTGTTTCTTGTTTACTTCCTCAACTGCATTCTTGAATGCTTCATAGGAATGTTTCCCTCTAAGAAATTGTAATCGCTTCCCATCTCGGTTGTAGATGAATGTTGCCGGAATTTCACCTCCCCAGCTTTTATCAAACAGTCCAAAAAACTTATCCATGTTCGAGAAATCAGCTACGTACACTTTAAAAGGAACATTCATTGTTTTCAGAAAAGGAAGAATCTTTTCATTGATTTCATCAGGGAAATCTGCACTGATAGCCACCACATCAATGCCTTTGAGATCGTTGGAGATTCGAACAAGATCAGGAAATTCTTCACGGCACGGTGCGCACCATGTCGCCCAAATATTGAGCAGAAGCGGTTTTCCGTCCCGATGAGTGATGAGAGAATCCAACTTCTGTTCATTAATTGTTTCTACTGTTTGAGAAATAGCTGAGGGAAGTAGAATCAAGGAGAAAAAAAAGAGAGCGCCGAATATCCTTCGGCGATTGCAGCAAATTCTGTGCATTACTCAACTCGTTTTATTGTGCAGCCGAAGGCTTTTGTTTCTTTTACAGTTACCTCTTTGCCCGATAGAATATCGTCAAGCGCCGTGCGCAAATCTTTTGATGTAACTTTTGATTCGCGTTGTGAATCGTCGATACGTCCATGATACAATACGTCCAATGTCGATGGGTTAATAACAAATATTTCAGGAGTTCGTTGCGCGTCGAGTTTATCTGCAATCACGTTGTTGACATCCTTTAGGATGGTGAATTCAAATTTGTGTTCTTTTGCGTGTGTTTTAATATCCTCTACGGATTCAGCTTTATTTGAATTGATCGCGATGAAAGCAACACCCTTACTTTTATAATCGACGTAGAGTTGATTATATCGTTCATTGTATGCATTGGAGACTGGACATTGTGTCGCAATGAACATTAGCACGATCGTTTTCGAATCTTTGAAATCATTGAGGGATACTTTTTTACCGTTATAATCGCTCAGTGAAAAATTTTCCACCTTTGCGGGAGTTCCGGCGTCAGCGAGAGATACAAAAGTCATGACAAAAAGAAATAGATAAATCGGGAAACGTTTCATAACCATATTCCTTTCAATAGTATTAAATGCTGTATTTAACGATCACATCATTCGGAATTTTATCCGCCCGTTGTGTCTGCAGATTGATCATCGTGTATTCAAATACGCCGTCGACACAAATTTTTCCTGTCTCTTTGCGAACTATTTCGAAGGCAACATCTACTCCGTTCGGTTTTAC
>JAQUOA010000199.1 GCA_028749215.1 Bacteroidota bacterium | reverse complement strand
TTAAGACTTGTTCAGGGACATTGACTCGAAAAGGTTGAATTGCCATTTTTCTTCTTCCACAGATATATTTTATGAATCTAATTGCCACTCAACGATTCAGCGCTTTGGCAAAGGTTTAAAAAATTAAAATTCAGCTTTCGTAACGTAAGTTGTAAGTTGACGACACAACACTTAAAACTCAAAGCGCGTTGCGGTTACCACCCGAAGTTAAGCAACTGGCTAGGCACACTATTATAAGTTATCCGTATATTTTGCCAACATATCACCAAACTTTTTATCAGTATATGTAATAACCAGATTTTCTATAGGTCTCGTTGTTGCAATAAAAATCAAATTGCAAGCTCGTTCAATTGCTTTATTTCGATCAGCATCGCTTGTATGCTCTAAAGAAGCATTGTAGGCAATATCGATATTTCTTAATACAACAGTCCATCCTTCAAGCCCACGACAAGATTCATAATCAATGACACGTATCTTGTTTGTGTCATATATAACACTTTTTCTGACAGATGGATCATAACCATTCCAATACTCACATTTTATCTTTTTGAGATAATCAAATAATTCCTTTTGTTTTCCGTCCTTTTGGCTTTGGATAAACAATAACGGCCATTTTTCACCTTCACACTTATTTTCTGTTTTTTCAATGATTTTTTTAAGTCTATCGTCTTGAAAAAGTAACGAATCGTTCATTATTTCAATAGTACCTTCCGGCAGTTCTATTGAATAAATGTCTTCATCTGTATTTTCAAACAATAGATTTTGCTCAACATCCAATAGTGCATTTTTTAAATATCTTCTTAGTTTATTTGAATATTTATTTATTTTCTTGAAATTTCGATAATTTGTATTTCTAGCTCTTTTTGTCCAAACATTTGAATCCAATATGGCTGGCCGAGTATATTTTAACAATTGATCAGGACTATCGACAACAAATAACCGTGCATGATCGTCGTTGAGCTTAACTAAAACATCAAATGCCATTTCATCAAAATCCTGTCCTTCGTCAATTAAGATAAAATCATAATTAAAATTTAATAACTCACGAACTTCTTTTACTCCAAATTCAATCATAAAACTATCAATACTGTCTTTTATTTTAGAATAATTGTCTTCGTAACTATTAGATAGTATTCTACTTTCGCCTTGATAACTTTTTATTGTCGAATCGTAATCCCACAACAACTGATCAATATTGATAACTTTTATATGCTCTCTATGTTTTACTAATCCGGGATTATAATGTTCAAAGTAATATTCGATTAACCGATTAATATCTGATGCAAGTGCAGTATTAAATGTCAGAATAAGTATGTGTTTAAAATTCTCAACTTGAGATATCGCCAATTTTAACAATGCAATAGTTTTTCCTGATCCCGCTTTCCCGGTTACTATCAAGTTGTTGTCGTCTAAATCAGATAAGTAGTTTGCAACCTTAATTTTATCATTAGCGACACCTTCTAACCTTTTTTTATCAAATTTACCAAGCACCACTGGTTTGCTTATTCCCGAAAGAATTGTGAATATTTTATCATTTTGATTGAATGGACTATTGGTTTTATCGATATAACTTGAAAAATATAATCCATCAGACCTTCTTACCTCCCGTTGTATTGAGCATTTTTCTATAATAACATCAAAATTAATTTCTTCCTTAAGTAAAATATGTTTGGAAACGTGACTATTCGAATAATCAACATTACTTATTTCCTTATATGTTGATACGTTAGGGAAACATAAAAAATTGTAAACCCAAGCCCTTTCTATCCCGTTCGCTTTCAGGTGTTCTTGGAGTTTTCTAGCAGATGTATCTACTTGAGCAAAAGCGTCTTTTGTTTCATTTGAATATTTTATAACAACCTGATTGTTTTCCCTTATTTCAAAATTGCTATGACTTTTTACCTCAAATAGTATCACCAAATTGTACGCTGATTTATTAGTTTTTGTAGTCCATTTAGTATGTGGTTTAACTGAAAAGAATCCAACTATTTCACAGTCTCGTTTATTATTCATTAATAAATAGTACTTAGATAATAGAATACTTTTCACACTACATTTGTGCTCAAATTGCTCTTTAATAATATTAAATACTTCCACTTCTGTGGGATTTAGGTCAGATGTAGGTTCTATGCATTTCATATTTTTATGGATGAATGTATCTTTAGCGTGCGTGACTATTAATTACACTGAACCAGTCAGTCTTTTTTATGTGCCGAAATGTATTGTCTTTTCTTAAGAGTAGCAATTTATTAAGTAACAGACCTCACAGGTTTTAAAAACCTGTGAGGTCTAAGCTGTATCAACGGTGTTTGACTTTCCTGCAAAAAGTTGTATCTTGCAGTCAAAGGAGAAACGCATAGACATCATTGTTAGAGATTTGAAAATTATCGTGAATAGTTTACTATTTTCTCTAACAATATCAGCCGAATTTACTCAACGTTAGAGGGATTCGGCTTTTTCGTTTATCCATAAGGCAGTATGAAAAAAATTTCTTTGTTGCTCATAGTATTAACTCTGCCCGCACTTGCGGGTGGAATCAAATTCGGAAAGTATGCCGGTGAATTTATGTACATCGGCATCGGCGGGCGCGCATTGGGAATGGGAAGCGCGTATGCAGCAGTGGCAAGCGATGTCACTGCCGGATATTGGAATCCTGCTGGGCTTGCCCGCATTATGTATCCCGAAATTTCGCTTTCGCACGACGAACGTTTCGGCAACCTTGTAAACTACGACTACGCCGCGTTTGCGCTTCCATACGGCTCCAACACCGTGAACGCCGAAACGCAGGAGACCGAATACAATGCCTCCTCATTTGCCATCAGCGTTATGCGGCTGGGGGTGGATGGTATTCCGAAAACCGATTCGACGATATGGAACGGTGATATGAATACGCGTCCGGATTACGACCGCATTACATTTTTTAATGCCGCAGATTGGGCAGTGTATTTTTCGTATGCGAAACAATATTCCGGTAATTTTTATTACGGCGCGAATGTAAAACTTATCCGGCGCAACATCGGCGATTACCACGGAACCGGAATTGGGTTTGATGTTGCTGCTCAGTATTTGCCGATGGAGAATGTTGCTCTTGGCGCAAACTTGCAGGATGTGACCACCACACTTGTTGCGTGGAATACAGGAACCTACGAATTAATTTCTCCCACATTAAAACTCGGCGCGGCGTACTTTTTGGATATCTTTAACGGAAAACTTGCTCCGGTAGTCGGAGCCGATGTCCGGTTTGAAAACAGGAAATTTTCTTCCGTTGCTCATGTTGGTCCAATCAGTTTTGACCCGCAAGTAGGGATTGAATTTGATTATAAAAATGTTGTCGCCATCCGCGCGGGATACAACGACATCGGCAACCTGACGCTCGGAGCCGGTATTCATCTGCGGAAATTGGACATCGATTATTCTTTTGCAAAATTTGATGCTGCGGATCAGCTCGGCAACACGCATCGCATTTCGCTGCGGCTTACACTTCAAGACGAAAAATACCGGCGCGGTGCGGAATAAAACGAACGATGTGTCACACAACTCCTGAAGCGAATAACAAAAACTCATCTCGATTCTTCACCGTTCTTTTTTTTGGAATCATTGCCGCCGTCAGCGCAGTTTCGTTCATCTCTTGCTCAGGCGCCAAACCATTTCCAAAGTTTGCTAAAGAAAAACCTCCGGCACCTTCATCATCATTAGCTCTTCCCGACGGCTGGTCTGATATTACAACCAAATCGCGATTGCCGCAAATACTACTCTGGATTGTCAATCAAAATTTTTCCGGAACGATGGAATTGCGGGAGATGCAGATGGATGATTCAACACGAAATATACTTCTGAAGGAAGATCCCTGTTTCGTTGCCAACATTTCACTTCGGGCAAAACTTGCCGATGAAAACAATGGCAAGCGTATTACGCGTGTGCCGGCAATGATTGATGCGGAGAAGGAAATCTGCGGATACACATTTACCGAGAATGCACTGCTTCGCCGCGTGATTGTGTACAGGAAGCAGAAAAAATTTTACGAGTTGGAATTACTGCAGGAGAATGCATCGTCGGCGTTTGAAGATTTGACGAACGATCAATTGAGTTTGGTGAATATTTTAATAGCGAGATGATTTATTTATTAATAGGGTTAATAACTAGAAACGGTCTCACAAACACACTCGTAACTCCCGAATGTTTTTGTCGGGAGTCCATTTAATGGATTCCCGCTTAAAATCTGCGGGAATGACGTGCATCTTGTTTTTAAAATTCATTTTTGGGATAGCTTCTATGCACTTACTCCGTCATTCCGGCGAAAGTCAATGAAGTGATTCCTTCGGAACGTACGCTGGTAGCAAAGCCATCACTTCGTCACA
Source organism: Bacteroidota bacterium (assembly GCA_028749215.1). GTDB lineage: Bacteria > Bacteroidota > Ignavibacteria > UBA10030 > UBA8401 > JAQUOA01. The sequence continues at coordinate 896 of JAQUOA010000199.1, read as the reverse complement.
TGACAAATACTTCCTTGTACGCAGGGGAGAGAATTATTTTGTCTTTAGCTCAAACACGCCGTTCCAATCTTTTGGCGGAGGTGTTTTTATGTATTCCTGAGACCGAAGAGCGTACAGATTTGACGGTCCGTCTTCAGGATGGAGAGCCAGGACAGCCCGAAATGTTTTTAATGCTTCTTTAAATTTTCTTTCCTTGTACAACTTTAATCCGTTCGTGTACAATTCGCATAACTGAATCATCTTCTCATCCATACCGGTTTTCTTATCGGCAACCAGTTCAAAGACACGAATAGGCTTTGTCTTTCCCTTCACAATAAGGTAATCCAGCTCGCGGCATTGTAATTCACTTTTGATCAGTTCGTACGTCCGCTCACTGATCATAATTCTCGTGCCGTATGTTTTATTTGCTCCTTCCAACCGTGAAGCAAGATTGACGGCGTCACCGATCACCGTGTAATCAAACCGGCTGCTGCCCCCGACGTTACCGACGACCATGAAGTCGGTGTTCAATCCCATACGCACAACTAGGCCTGGTTTACCGGCTTCTTTCCACTTTGCGTCAATCTCTTTAATCTTCTCCTGCATCTGCAACGCTGTACGTGTTGCGCTTAGTGCGCTGTTTGGTAATTCCATCGGCGCACCCCAAATTGCCATCACCGCATCACCGACATATTTGTCAAGTGTGCCGTCATTCTTTAAAATAATATCTGTCATTGCGCTCAGGTACTCATTCAGAAGTTGAACAAGTTCTTCGGCGTCAAGTTTTTCTGAAAAATTTGTGAACGATGCAATGTCAGAAAAGAATACGGTCAATTCTTTTTTCTCGCCCCCGAGCTGAAGTTTTTCGGGGTGAGCTATGAGCTCGTTAACGACGGATGGATTGAGATATTGACTGA
>JAQUOA010000198.1 GCA_028749215.1 Bacteroidota bacterium | reverse complement strand
AGTGAGCCTGAATTCACACCAATGCGAATCGGGATTCCCTTTCCCTTTGCCGCTTCAAGCACCTGACGAATACGATCTTTTGAACCAATGTTTCCAGGATTTATTCTGACTTTCGCCACTCCGGCTTTAATTGCCTGCAGGGCAAACACATGATTAAAATGGATGTCGGCAACAATCGGCAATGGTGATTGACGAACAATATCTGCCATCGCTTCTGCCGCTTCTTTATCGTTCACGGTAACACGAACAATATCACATCCAGCCTCATGCGCACCAACAATTTGTTTCACTGTGCCGGCAACATCGTCCGTCTTTGTTTTCGTCATTGTCTGCACAGAGATCGGTGCACCGCCGCCGACTTTGATGCCGCCAATATTCACTTGACGTGTTTGTCTTCGAATCCCAACTTTATAATTGGAAGAAGAATTTCCATTTTGGGCTGGTTGAATAACGGGAAGGATATTGTCCATTGGTGTTTGCCTTAATTCAATTTTTTGCTGGCTTCAAAAAGTATTTTCTTTTCTTCGTCGGATAAGCTCTGATAGCCGTTCTTGCTGATCTTATCTAAAATCTCATCAATCTGTTTTTGTTGGTTTGGTTCATCATTCTTCTTTTCAAACAGATCATACACTTTCGCATCCGCTACCTCGCCGTAATCATCCTGCCGGTGCGGGGTGTGCGCGTAGTTTGAAAATTTTGAAAAAATATTTTTTTGCTGCGATATGTACGGACTCCCAAACCGATAACCGTCGGAAATTAAATAGAGAAAACCGACCAGCGCTCCGCCGAGATGAGCGAAGTGAGCAACACCGTCCACGCTTCCAACAGAAAAAATTTCTATCGCCATGTACAAGAAAACAAAATATTTTGCTTTAATTGGAAGGAGAAAATAGATGTAAATCGGTCGCTCAGGAAACATCATACCAAATGCCAGCAACACACCATACACAGCACCCGACGCACCAATCGTTGGGCCTACCGATGTAAAAAGAGGTGCTACCAGTAAATTAGCAAGCCCACCGCCAAATCCGCACAACAGATAATAGATCAAAAATTTTCGCGACCCAAGAACATTTTCCAATTCCATTCCAAACATCCACAACGCAAGCATGTTGAAAATGATGTGTGTAAAGTTTGCGTGCATGAACATGTACGTGAACAATTGCCAGAAACCGAATCCGGCACCCAGAGGCCAAAGTGCAAAGGCATGGTAGAAAAATTGTTCAAACGAAAACTCACCCACGTGAAAATTTCCTAGGAACAGCATACCAAGAAATACCGCCGCATTAGCCAGAAGCAGCGCCTTGATCACCGGAGGGAAGAATTGAAATCCGCCAAAAAAACTTGGGCGGTTGTAACTGTTGCCGTATTGATTGTATGCCATAGAGTAATATACGAAGAGGTGAAAAGTTTTTCGCCTTCCCACGCCTCGATTTTTATTTATTTATCATTTAAGGCGGCAACACCGGGAAGCACTTTGCCTTCTAAAAATTCCAGTGAAGCACCGCCGCCGGTAGAGACATGCGACACTTGCTTTTCCAACCCTGCCTGAGCAATGGCCGACGCGGAATCACCGCCTCCGACAACCGTGGTAGCACCAAGTTTTGTTGCATCAACCAGAGCTTGGGCAATAGCGTTTGTTCCTTTAGCAAAGTTGGACATTTCAAACACGCCCATCGGACCGTTCCAAACAACCGTTTTTGCTTTTTTAATTTCTTCGCTGAAAAGTTTTATGGTTTCAGGTCCAATGTCCATTCCAACTGTTCCCGCAGGTATAGCATTTACTTTTACTGTCTTTGTCGGAGATTCATTGTCAAATTTTTCTGCGACAATACAATCAACCGGAAGCAATAATTTGATATGCTTTGCCTTTGCTTCATCGATGAGTTTCTTTGCCAGATCAATCTTGTCTTCTTCTAACAACGATTTCCCGATTTCCATTCCCTGCGCTTTATAAAATGTGAACATCATTCCGCCGCCAATAAGCAATGCATCAACTTTTCCCATCAAATTCTGGATGACGTCAATTTTGCCGGAAATTTTTGCGCCTCCAAGAATTGCCACATATGGTTTTATCGGATTCAGTGTTACTTTACTTAAATATGCAAGCTCCTTTTCCATCAAGAAACCGGCAACTGCAGGAAGAAAATGGGCAACGGTTTCTGTTGAAGCATGGGCACGATGAGCTGTGCCAAACGCATCATTCACATATACATCACCATACGCAGCGAGCTCTTTTGCCATCCTTTCACGGTCTGCTGCATCTTTTGATGTTTCTTCTTTATGGAAGCGAGTATTCTCCAACATCAATACTTCACCATCTTTCAAACCATCAACCAGCGCCTTTGTTTCTGCACCGATAGAATCGGGTGCAAGTTTTACCGGCCTATTGAGTAATTTTGAAAGATGCTCGACCACCGGTTTCATCTTATGTTTACCTTCAACGAACTTTGCTTCATCGAACGGCTTTCCGTCTTTTTCCGCTTTCTCTTTTGCTTTCTGTGTATCTTTTTTCGGATCACCAAGATGAGACATCAACACAAGTGATTTTGGTTTTTGTTCAAGCACGTAGTTGATGGTTGGCAAAGCTGCGCGCATACGAATGTCGTCTTGGATGACGCCATTTTTCAAAGGCACATTAAAATCGACACGCATCAACACACGTTTACCTTTGAGGTCGATATCCTTAATTGTCTTTTTATTCATTTTTTATCTCGCAAGATTCCTAAATTTTTCCACGAATATTTTTAGTTGTGTCAAATTTAATTTGCCTAACGCTGTAATGATATCGTCAGATTTTACAGTAACAATTCTATCTACTTTAATGACTGAGGATGCACGAAGATTATTGATGGTATCAGGAGGTAGAAGAATTTCATTTTCATTCAACTCTGCCGGGACGACCGAACTTATGGCTGATACAACAACATCCTTGAACTTATCTTTTGTCTCACAGATAACAACACATGGCCTGACTTTACGATGAGTTAATTCCGCAAACGGGAATGGAACCAGGATGATATCACCAGTCTTCATTTTTTAGTCAAATAATCCTGGTAAAGATCTTGTTCTTTTACTTTCCAGAAATCAAATGCATTTGACTGTGAAGCAAACTCTCGTGACTCTTCGCCTTCTTTTAGCTCGTCCATAAAGGTTATCACAACGTTGTATTTTTTCCCCCGCGGGAAATCTTCTAACGGAATGAATTCTTTTCCATTATACACAGCCTTGATAGAGACCATACTTTCTCCCGAAAGTGAAACAAAAGGGCTGAACTCGTGCTACGAGATTCAGCCCTTGTTCAAAAAGAACAGTTCATCTTCTTACTTGGTAATTCCTGCCATCTTTCTTAAGAGATCAACAACACGATTTGAATAACCCCATTCGTTGTCGTACCAAGAGACTACTTTAAAGAATCTCTTTTCGCCTTTCAAATTATTCTGAAGTGTTGCCAGCGAATCGTAGATCGATGAACGATCATCATGAATGAAATCTGTTGAAACAACTTCTTCGTTGGAGTAACCGAGAATGCCTTTAAGGTATGTTTCGGATGCTTTTTTGAATAAGCCGTCAATTTCTTCAATTGATGTATCGCGTGTGGCGCGGAATGTTAAATCAATAACCGAAACATCGGCCGTTGGAACGCGGAATGACATACCGGTCAATTTTCCTTTTGTCTGGGGAAGAACTTCGCCGACAGCTTTTGCAGCGCCTGTTGTTGAAGGAATGATGTTAATTGCTGCAGCACGTCCGCCGCGCCAATCTTTTTTGGAAGGACCGTCAACAGTTTTTTGTGTAGCCGTATACGAGTGAATGGTGGTCATCAAACCGGTTTCGATTCCGATGCCTTCCTTTAAGAGAACATGAACAACAGGAGCCAAACAATTGGTTGTGCACGATGCGTTGGAGACGATTACATGTTTTGCAGCATCGTACTCATGATCATTTACACCCATCACCAACGTTTTTACATCACCTTTACCGGGAGCCGAAATGAGAACCTTTTTTGCACCTCCGGCAATGTGACCTTTTGCTTTTTCTGAATCGGTAAATAGTCCGGTCGATTCAATAACAATCTCCACACCAAGTGCTTTCCAGGGTAATTGCGAGGGATCTTTTTGCGCCAATACGCATTTAATTTTATGTCCATTTACAACCAATACATCATCAGCTTCAAGCGATGGATTGCTCTTTTCGCTGCCCAGCGTTCCTTTAAAATGACCATGAACAGAATCGTACTTCAGCTGGTATGCAAAATACTCTGCGTCGGTGCTGACATCAACAACTGCTACGACGTCAATTTCTTTTCCTAGAAAACCTCTGTCTGACATTGCATTAATTACCTGCCGACCGATTCGTCCGAAACCGTTTATACCTACTTTAATTGCCATTACGTTATATCCTCCAGTGAGAAAAAATTCAATAATGTGTAATAGAACAGCTTAAAATTACCAAGAAATAGAGTGAGAAGCAAACCGCGTCATTCTTCAAATTACTTGTTGCTTCTCGAACAGAAAAACAATAGTTTCGGTCAACAAATTCCATCTTCGCATGACAAACTTTTTTTATCGCAATCTGGAAATCGGTATTTGGTGTGCCGCGCTGCTCTATTTAGCTTTCATTGATCCCGCTGTTCCTCGACTATTTTCTCTCTGTCCTCTCCACAATCTCGGTTTCGATTTCTGCCCCGGCTGCGGATTAGGGCGTTCAATCTCCTACCTGTTACACGGAGATATTATCAGTTCTTTGAAACAACATTACCTGGGATTGCCGGCAACCGTAATACTTGTGCACCGAATTTATCATCTTTCAAAAAATATTTTTAGTTACCAGTACCCTCGTCATCTTCAATTATAAGGAGTTCTTATGCCAAACGTCATGCAGCTTTTACCAATGCTTGAACCGGATGAAATGACATATGTTCAAGGAATCATAAAAGATATGAACGATAGCCAAGCCCAACAGTTTGCAAGCATTTATGCAAATCGAAGAAAAGATACACAAACAATATTAATTGCTACCGTCATTGGCTTCTTCGGTGTCGGCGGTATTCAACGGTTTCTTGTCGGAGAAACCGGTATGGGCATCCTTTATCTTTTTACCGGCGGTCTGTGTTTCATCGGCACGCTGATTGATCTTGTGAATCACAAAAAATTGACTTTTGAATACAACATCGGAATTGCTCATCAAGTCGTACGAATGATAAAATCCATCTCTTAATACACAATTAATATTTCTTACCATCAAACGTTGTAAAAATTTTAGGGAG